>JBGPOG010000441.1:0-4353 GCA_041487935.1 Chthonomonadia bacterium
GCTCGGAATGACGAGGTGGGCGGCGCCGTCATTCCGAACGGAGTGAGGAATCCGTTTTTTGCTCTCACCGAGCCTGAACAGTTACTAATTTCCGCTCCGTTTGACACCTGCCCTGAGATCGCGGTATACTTCGTGTCATATTGCGCGAGCAATTGGGCGAGAAATGAGCGGCTTGACGCCAGATCTCCTCCGATCAGTCCCGTAGAGTGGCAGACACATTGCCCCGGGAGATCAACTGCCGCGCATCGATGCCAGTGAATTCAACGGAGGGTGTGCGCCGGAGCGAAGGTTCGCTCCCTCGTATGCCGTCCGTATTATTGCCGTTGGCGGTTTAGCGATTTGTTCGAAAGTCTTTCCGAAAAGCTGCAGACCGTATTCGCCCGACTCAAGGGCAAGGGGCGCCTGAGCGAAGCCGATGTCACCGAGGCTTTGCGCGAAGTGCGCCTGGCGCTGCTCGAGGCGGACGTCAACTTTAAGGTCGTCAAGGAGCTTCTTGGGAAGATCAAGGAACGCGCCATTGGACAGGACGTGCTGGAAAGCCTTTCACCGGCTCAGATGGTCGTCAAGATCGTCGACGAAGAGCTGACGGCGCTGCTCGGCGGCGGCGGCTCGCGGCTGGAATTCGCTCCGAGGCCGCCCACCGTTGTGATGGTATGCGGCCTCCAGGGTTCAGGCAAGACGACGACCTGCGCGAAGCTTGCGCACTGGGTGCACCGGCACGGTCGCAACCCGCTGATGGCAGCCTGCGACATCTATCGACCGGCTGCGATCAAGCAGCTTCAGGTTCTGGGCGAGCAGCTCAAGATGCCGGTTTTCGCGCTCGACGGCGCCAAGCCGCTTGAGATCGCTCGAGGCGCCGTCGCTCAGGCGGCTCAGGGCGGCAACGACGTCGTCATTCTGGATACTGCGGGACGCCTGCACATCGACGAACAGATGATGCAAGAGCTGCAGGAGATCAAGGCCCGCGTCGAGCCAACTGAAACGTTGCTGATCGTGGACGCGATGACCGGCCAGGATGCCGTTAACTTCGCGCTCCAGTTCCATGAGCGGCTGGCGGTCGACGGCTTCATTATGACGAAGATGGATGGCGATGCCCGAGGGGGTGCGGCGCTCTCCATTCGCAGCGTCACCGGCGTGCCGATCAAATTTATCGGCATCGGTGAGAAGCTAGACGCGCTCGACAGCTTCCATCCCGAGCGGATGGCGCAACGAATTCTCGGCATGGGCGACGTGCTCTCGCTGATCGAAAAGGCCGAACAGGCGATCGACCAGAAAAAAGCCGAAGAGCTGGAGCGCCGCCTGCGCGAAAATAAATTCGACCTTAACGATTTCTTGGACCAGATGCAGCAGATGCGCCGGATGGGGCCGCTCGACCAGATACTGGGAATGCTTCCCGGTATGGGAAAACTAAAAGACGTGCACGTGGACGAGAAGCAGCTCGCGCGCCACGAAGCGATGGTTCGAGCGATGACGCCGATGGAGCGCAGTGAGCCGGGTATCCTGAATGGGAGCCGCAAGCGCCGGGTGGCGCAAGGCAGCGGAATGAGCGTTCAGGAGTTGAATCAATTTCTAAGCCAGTTCGAAATGATGCGCCAGATGGTTCGCCAGATTACCGGCGGAATGGGCGCCGGCCGTGGCAAGAAGCGGCGGATGAGAATGCCGTTTAGATAGACTGTTTGGAAGTGTGGGAGTATGGCAGTGTGGAAGGTAGAAGCCTGCCACAATTGTGCCACCTCCGCACCTCCATACGTCCACACATCCAGATACGGAGGAACGACTTGCCAGTTAAGATCAGATTAAGAAGAATGGGTGCGAAGAAGCGGCCATTTTACCGGCTGGTAGTCGCCAACAGCACCAGCCCGCGAGACGGCCGGTTCATCGAAACACTAGGCCATTACGACCCATGTACCGACCCGCCGACGCTGAAGGTGGACGCCGATAAAGCTGTACATTGGTTGTCCAACGGAGCGCAGCCGACGGATATCGCCCGTGCCCTCCTCAAGAAGGAAGGCATTCTGGACCGGTTAGCCGCAACGAAGAAGCCTGCCGGCGAGAAATAGGAAGCAGTGATGAGCACAGTAGAGGAAGAGTCGATAAAGGGATTGATAGTGTATCTTGTTAAAGGGCTGGTAGATGAACCGGTACACGTCGACGTAACAGAGATTACCGGTGAAGCAGCGACAACGTACGAAGTTCGCGTTGCGCCGGGCGATCTCGGCAAAGTGATCGGCAAGCAAGGCCGAATCGCCAACGCTCTTCGAACCGTGGCGAAGGCATCCGCCGTGAAGCAAAAGAACAAGGTCTACGTGGAGATCGTCGCCTGATGGCGGTCAGATCTCCGGCGGACTCAGGTCAAATCGGCCTCGAAGACTGGAATTGGACTATCGGAGAAGTCGTGGCTCCGTTTGGGCGCGCCGGCGAGGTCAAGGTTCGTTACGAGACCGACTTCCCCGAGCGGTTCAAGAAGTTAGAGAAGGTCTGTCTCCGCCAGCCAACCGGGCAGCCGCGGCTCTTCTCGATCGAAAACGTTAGGCAGCACAAAGGTCAGGCGCTGGTTAAGCTGGAAGGCGTCGAAAGCATAAACGACGCCAATATCCTTAGGGGCGCACAGGTCCAGATCCGTCGGACCGAGGCCGTTCCTCTACCGCCGGACAGCTATTACGCGGTCGATCTCATCGGGGCCGAAGTCTACACGAAAGAGGGAAGGCTGCTAGGCAAGCTCGAACAGATCCTGCCATATCCGGCCCAGGACCTGTATAAGGTCGGCGAGATTTTGATACCCGCGGTGAAGCAGATTGTGGTTTGCGTGGACTTGGAAGGCAAAAGGATCGTTGTGGACCCGCCCGAAGGGATCATCCCGGAAGAGTAGTGCAGTGGTGAGTGTTGAGTGTTGAGTGGTGAGTGGTGAGTGTTGAGGACTGCGATTGGGTACAGTTCAACACCCAACACTCGAGGTAATTGCACAACTCGACGCAGTCATCGTATCCCGTCATCCTGAAAGGATCTGCTTTTGATCTAGCAGATTGCATTGAGCTAGGCCAAAAGCAGATGCCCGGTACGGGTCCGTATGGACATTGCAGCACGACGGATTTGCGGTATCTTGCAATTACCTCACTCAATACTCAATACTAATGAGAATTGAAGTTCTGGCGATCTTCCCGGAAATGATCGCGGAGGCCGTTTCCCATAGTATTTTGAAACGGGCCCAAGAGGCGGGAATCGCGGAGATCATCGCCGTTAACCTGAGAGACTTCGCGGCTGACAAGCACCGCACAACCGACGATACTCCTTGCGGCGGCGGCGGCGGGATGATCATGAAGCCGGAGCCGATCGCCCGCGCTATCGATGCGCTTAGGTCATGCGGAGAGCCATGCCGGGTGATCTTGACCGACCCGCGCGGAGAGCTGTTTACCCAGGCGAAAGCGGCTGAATTGGCTCGTGAAAATCGGCTGATCTTCATTTGCGGCCATTATGAAGGTGTCGACGAAAGAGTGCGCGAGCACCTTATCAACGACGAGCTCTCTATTGGCGATTATATCCTGACCGGCGGAGAGCTTCCGGCTCTTGTGATGATCGACGCCATCGTACGGCTGCTGCCCGGCGTTCTCGGGGAAGTTGGAGCGGCGGACAAGGACAGCTTCTCGGACGGCCTGCTCGAATATCCGCAGTACACAAAGCCAAGAGAATTTCGCGGGTGGAAAGCTCCGGACATCCTATTTTCCGGCCACCACACACAGATTCAGCGCTGGCGCAAATGGCACCAATTGCAGCGCACGCGCCAACTGCGGCCCGACCTTTGGGAAAAGTTCGAGCCATCGAAGAAGGACTTAGAACTCCTGGGGCAAGTCGAACCGGAGTGGACTGAAGAAGGCTAAAGGAGAATTACGAGTGAATGCAATCATTACTCAAATAGAAAGAGACCAATTAAAGCCGGACGTCCCGGCGTTCAAGTCAGGCGATACGGTGCGCGTCCATGCAAAGGTTATCGAAGGCGGCAAAGAGCGCGTTCAGATGTTCGAAGGAGTGGTCATCGCGAAAGGCGGCTCGCTAAGCCGGAGCAGCTTCACCGTTCGAAAGATTTCGCACCAAATCGGAGTCGAGCGAACCTTTTTGCTGCACTCGCCACGTATTGACCGGATAGAAGTCGTGCGCAAGGGTCTCGTTCGCCGGGCGAAGCTATACTATCTCCGCGGCGTGATCGGCAAGAAGGCCCGAATCAAAGAAGACCGCGGAACGAGATGAGTTCTGTGTATTGGTGTGGAGGTATGGAGGTGTGGAAGTCACAACCATGATCGCCCATACCTCCATACCTTACCACTTCCATACTTCCATACAGAGGTACTCGATGCATCC
>JBGPOG010000442.1:0-4353 GCA_041487935.1 Chthonomonadia bacterium
CTGGGATAACGAGTTGTTTGATCTCCAGCCCCGGTCCCGATTGCAATCCCGCACGCTTGGAACCCATCGGGAATACGCGATCCAGCCGAAACGAAAGATAGCTCCTGCGCGGTCCCGGACGATATTCGATCGAGCCAATGAAACCCGGCACAAAGACCGGACCCGTAAGCGAACGCATATCGGCCGGGAGGTGTGGCACGAGGATCAGACGGTGATATGGCGCGTCGATTCGGAACCCCTCGATCGCCGTGAGTACATTCCATACCGCGCAACCCGAGATCGGCGAGCCGGACCCGAGCGGTCGACCGTCGGCGGATCGAAACCCAATCCCGCTCGACCAGGCCGTCCCGTTGTCGTTCGTTGTCGAATTGATTCGGCGCAACAGCTCGATCGCGGCATTCGGATTTCCTCGACTTGCGTACAGCGCTGCCTGGTAGGTAATGGCCTGAGCCGCGAGGATCACCGACCTATCAACCGCCTTGCCCACAGCATCGACCTCCAGCACGGGTCCGAATTTCGACGCTCGATCGTTCAAAATTGTCAGGTTCTCCAGCACTCTCTTCAATTTATCGGCCGGAATCAGATCGGAACCGTCTACTTCATCGGACATCCATTGCCCGGCTAGTTGTAAGGTGGAGCACGTATCTCCTGCAGCATCTGTAACACTACCTCCCGCGTTGACCTCGCTGCGCAAGAACTGCCCATTCCACAGCTTCGACTGACCTTCCTTTCGACTCTCTTCCAGCCAGGCGGCGCACTGCACCTCAAATCGCTTGTCTGACATTGCCACTGCCATCAAGCGGGCAATTTCAAGCGCCGCAAGCTTGAGTGTCCAGCGATAGGACGCGGACGAGGTTACGCGTTGAGCGTCTCCGCCTTTTCCATCGGCCGCTGCCGTCGGCGAGCCAAACGGCGCCGGCCCCAGGTATTCCGCGGCATGTTTGGCCGCAGGATAGAGCTCGTCCAGGAACCGTTGGTCCCCGGTTACCAGAAAGCGCCGATAGATCAAGTAGATAAATCCGCACGAAGAGTCAAACCCGTCCTTGCTCGCAGCCGGACTGCCTGGCGAAACGATCTGCTCGTCGATGTTGCCGAGGTGTTGCGGAATTTCTCCCGAGGGCAATTGGCTTGAAGCGAACAGGCGAAGCAGCATAATCTCCAGTTCCGGAAACCATGCGGAGATCAACGCCGCCGCCATGGGCATCTGGTCCATCCCTCCCAACGCGCCCTTGCCGTCTACCGTGTTCTCGATTGTTGCGAAGAGGCTCGGACCAGGTTTCGGCCCGCTTACGCCGCTGTCCCGCGTATGGATTGTATTTGTGAAGAGAACCGACGAGTCATTGATGAGCTTCCGCGAAAGCCATGCGGGCAGCGAAGATCTCAAGATGAGATTTTGCCATTCATCAGTTAATGCCGAAAGAGTTAGCCGGTTTTCAAGCGCGAAGCGTCCAATCTCAACAGGATCGTCGAACGCCTTTTCGTAGTAATGCCCATACTCCGAGCCCGTCAGCGTCCATTGTCTCGGCGTGTACCAGGCGAAGACGAAAGGGATTTCACGAGTCTCTTTGTCCTTTAGCGCCAGCTTTATCGCGATGACGCCGGCTGGGTGGGTGTCATCTTCCTTTCCGACTCGTCCTTCGCCCACCACAATACCGTCGCGCGAGAATCTTGTTATCCACGCCGGCCGGTCATCGCGAACGTTCCAAATCCCCGTACTTACAGTGGCATCGGGAGCGGTCGCAAGGCCCATCAGGGCGTAGCTGCCGGTGGCGTTGTAGCGGAGGCGGTCCTGCGGAACGTTGGCTGGGATCGCCGGACCGCCGAACCGAAGCCCGAACTGTCCCGCTGACGGGGGAATCGGCGCAATGGAATTTCCGGTCCGATCGGAAAAGCGGCCGGAATGCGCCGATCCGCCAACTCCAAGGATATTCTCCCAGCTTAACGCGATCGAGACCTCGACCGGCGCTCGGGACTCGTTAGTCACCTTGAAGACAAAGTGTGCGGCGGGAAGCGAAGAGTTCATGACATCGTGCGGGATAAGCGAAGAGAAGGCGTGCAAAGACAGCCTGACGGGTAGCTCGCGGTCGGGATATTCCAGGTAGGCCTGAGGGAACAGCCCGCGATAATTTATAGCCGATACTGGAGCAAGGCCGCATCGGTCTTTGAGATGCAGCGCCTTGGAGACGATTCTTCCTCCGGCATTCGTCCAGATCGCCGCGAAGCAGCCCTCGATATCGCCGGTAGGTTGGTCCCAGTTGTTGTTGACCGTAGCGCGCGAAACCGAACCGTCCGTCATAAGCTGGAACGTCCCGCACCCAATCCCGCCAAGAGGAACCCCCGTCGCAAGGCGCTTCGAGTGGATTACGCCGTCATCGGGAACGACGGGTTTGGTCTGCTGGGGCGGATACGTACTCGTACTCGACTCCTTCCTCGACGACGATGCTAACGTATCCGATTTATCGAGTACGAGTACGAGTACGAGTACGAGACTTAAGATAGAAACGGGTGTGCAGAGTCTTGAGCTTCCACGCTCCCATACCTCCACACTTCCAAACTCCAAGCTCATGGCTTCTTTGTATCGGCCGGCTTCGCGGGTTCCGCTTCGCCGGTTTTGTTCACCTTTACCGTCGTGTGCGATTTCCAGGTCTTTCCGTGCCAGGTCACTGTCGCGTGAACGATGTAGTCGCCGGCTTGCGTGGCTGGTGGGATCAAGGCAATGAAGCCCGCGCGAATGGTTCCGTCCTCTCTCGGCACTTCGAACCCTTTCTTGACGCGTCCCTCCACCACCCATCCGCCCGGCACCTCTATCTGGACGTCGCCTCGCGTGTACCCGGGCGCCGCGCCGGTGATTTCCACAAGTACTTTTAGCTTGACCTGCTGCGCGCCCACGGAGATCACGTCCGGCTGGACCAGGACCTGCTGTTTGATGGGCTCGACGATTGAGAATCCCTTTGTGCTCACGACCGTCCGACCGCCTTCAAGGTCAGCGGAACAGGTGATTTGATAAAAGCCGGGCGTTGCGTTCTCCGGGAGGGGACTGCTGTAGTGCAGCTTGAGCGGCTTCTTGAGCGTGATGGCGCCGACGCTGGGGTCGCGCACCTGCCGCAGCAAATCGCCTGCCGCGCCTTCTCCCTTCCAGGTAATCGACTTCACCTGGATGACCTCTTCCGTCTGGCCGAGCAGCTCCATGGTCGCCTTGAGCGGCTCGCCGGGGATCAGTTTGTCGTCATCCAGTTTAAGGATGGGCGCGATGCCTGGCGCGGAGACGACCACTGTCTCCACCAGCTTGATGTCGAGCAGCAGATGCGGCTCGTACGGCTGCGTGGGGATGGGGGTCGCCGCGGCGGGAAGGAAATCGGCGCGAACGCCCAGGCTGCCGCCCGCTCTAAGAACGAGGCCCGCGGTGCCGCGCGGGATGGCGATCTCGACTATATGGCTCGTGCCGCTGACTTTGGCGGCCATCTTGATAGCCTTTGGATCGACCACCTTTTCGTTCCACACTGGGGCGTCCTTGCCGCTTGCCGAATCGAGCACGCGGGCGGTCAAAGCCGGCGGGCTGGTCTCGGATTGAGGGGAGAGGGTCAACTCGAGATTGTCCGCGCCGCGCAGCCAGCCGTCGCCATTGGCATCGACGTCGAAGACGATCCATGCCGGCTGGTCCGTTTTCGCCGCGAAATAGAGATACTCATCGTCCCAGTTGGCATAAACGGTTCCGTTGACGGCCTTATCGCTGATGGTATAGAGCGGATCCCATTCGTTATCGGCGAGCACTCCGTCGAGCACGGGCCGGCGCTTCATCCGCTGGGGATCGGAGGGATAGCGCGGGCGCTCGCGAAAGTTGATCGCCGGGGTGGCTTGCTTGGCCGGGGCATTGGCCGCGTCCTGCTGCGGTGCGGCGTAGCCGGGCGGGGCTTGAAAGATGGAGAAAACCAGCAGGGCGGCGGCGAGTTGGGTAAGGCGGCGTGTGAGCATCAAGGCGGCACCTCTCCAGGGGGTTTAGGGTCGGCCTGAATGTAGCATCTGGACTCGGGGGTTGTCAAGGGGAGTCTTTAGTACTGAGTACTGAGTACCGAGTACCGAGATTTAAGTATTGAGTGTTGAGTGTTCAGTGTTGAGCGTTTAGCCCGTTACATCCTGCCCTGGCGCTGCCGAAATCACCTAAACGTCGCCGCGAACCCGTCATTCCGAGCATTTTACCGCGCCTAACGCGGCGTTGAGCGTAAGAAACTGTCACAGCCGCCGTCATCCCGTAGGGATCTGTTTTTGAATTTGCAAGTTGACATTCGTGCGCTAAACGGTGAAGTTTCTTAGGAGACCTCATGTGCTGCGCACACAACCAAGCATGAAAATGAC
>JBGPOG010000443.1:0-4329 GCA_041487935.1 Chthonomonadia bacterium
ATGTTCAATTATGGGGTCGCGGCCAGATATAAACAATCCGCGAAACGGCGGATTGTATGGAGTTGGTGAGGAAGTGTATGTCCATCGAACAGGCGAACGGGGAGATAGAGCGACATCGCTCAATGGGCTATCCGATACACGGGCGAGCCGTTCATTTGTTGCTGCTACAACATGATTCCGGGATCACGGAAAGCCTGCAACAGTTGAACACATCGGTGCTTTCCAATCCCATAATCCGCCGTTTTGCGGATGAGATTATCAAATAATCAATCTATGATAGTTTGCGGAGTTGCTGACCTGTCCGTGCGTAAGGATAATGAGATGATCCCACACTTGGTTCAGTGACTTCCTTAGCCAAGAGCGATCGGCATGACTGAGCGAAGAGTTAGAATAAGTATCGACTTTGTTGTCGTGTTCTCCAAACCCTGTCTGCTCCGGAATGGCAGATGCGATGCGCTCTGAGGCCCAAATCGTCATCGACTACGTGCTCCCGGATCGGCGGCATGCGGAGGGGCGTTTACGCGCTCCGATGCCGTCCTATACCCTTGCGCTTCTTCTGGCTCAAACACCCGCCACTTTGAACGGATGCCGGGTTGTCGCACGGGTTCACGACGAGCAGGTGCGGGGCAGGTACTATCCTCGGATAGAACAGCCGGACATCCTATGTCTCACCTATCTCACAACCGGCGCGCCGCGCGCGTTTGAGATTTCCGAAGAGGCCAGGGCCGCCCGCAGCCATGCCGGCACGCCAATTAAGATCGTCCATGGCGGCGTTCACGCGACCTGCTTGCCCAACGAGGCGCTGCTCCATTGCAACCTTGTGGTGCGTGGTGAGATCACCCCCCCGTTTCACGAATCGATCCTCGGGCGCGCTCTGGCGATGCGTCCCGAAGAGAAGGACTCCGTTCGATTGGAATTTGCACCCGCCGTCATCCGGCGCCCGCCCGCGGATTGGAGCTGGATGCGGCGCAAGGACTATATTCTGGCGCCGACCACCCAAACGTCCGTCGGATGCCCGTTTCATTGCGACTTCTGCTCGGTAACCCAGGTATTCGGCGCGGCGATGCGCGCCGTGAGCGAAGAGGGACTGCGCCGCGAGCTCGAGTTGCTTCCGCGGAAACGAGTGCTCGCCATCATCGATGACAATTTCTTGCAAGGGATACAGCCTCGGCAGATCGAACACTGCATGCGCGTTGCTGAGATGCTCCACGAATTGGGCTTCAAGTGGGTTACGGAAGCGACGGTCCGCACGCTCATCGATGCCCGCGAGAGGATGATGCGAGAGCGTTCGGGCTTCGATCTGATCGAGTTCTTCGCCAAACACGGCTGCCGAGGCCTTTTCCTGGGAATCGAGACGATACAGGATGGAGCAGGAGGACTAGTGAAACAGAAGGGGGCCGATGAGACGCTCGAACTGATCCGCTGCTGCCATTCGAACGGGATTGGTATCCTGGGGGCGTTCGTGCTGGGACTTGGAAGCGACGAGACACCGGAATATGCCAAACGCCTACTGGAGTTTGCCATCGACAAGGCAAAACTGGACTTCGCGCAGTTCAGCATCAACACGCCGATGCCCGGGGCGCGGAACTTCCTGACGGGCACGCGCGACGGGACGATCTTCAATTTCGACTGGGAGCTGTACGACGCGGAGCACTGCGTGATGCGGCATCCGAAGATGTCGCCGGAGCAACTCGAAGAGACCCATCGGTGGCTGTACGAGCAGTTCTACGGCTATAGGAGTATCGGCAAACGATACGACCTTATGTCGCTCGGGTCTCTAAGCTCCGGAATTTGGAGAAGGGCTGTCGTGGGGATTCCGGCAAACCTCATTCTTCACCGGACGAACCGGAGCTGGAACGATCGCATCGACCGGGAAGATCCCAGGGAGATCGTCCCCGAGCCGCATCCGGCCGTGCTGCGCCACGTTTCGGACGCATTGGGAAACGACCCTTGCCGGCCCGGCGAGCTCTTCGATTTTCGCCCGCCGAAACGAGCCGCGGTCGTTCAATGATTGGGTGATATGCGCGTTCGAATCAGCCACCTCGTCAATTCACTCACCCGCCAGGCGCTCTTCGAGACGGTGCCAGGATACGTTTCGAAAGAGGTCGACTTCGCGCTGCTGGAGGAACAGGCGCGAACACAATACGGTCTCGACCGCCTGCACCGATTCGACCTGGGCGAGAACGCATTCGGCTGCACGCCGCGCGTATACGAGTTTGTCAAGGGACTTACAGAGCCTGACCTCAGCCATTATCTTTCCAGTTACCCGGAGTCCGCCGCGGAGCTGAAGCAGCGCCTTTCCGATCTCGCGGGAGTGCCGGTCGATTGGATCGCGCTGGGCACGGGCGTCGTGTCCTTCATCTCCATCCTCTGCCACACGTTTTACGAGTGGGGCGACCGCGTTCTTCTTCCGACGCCGACGTTCTTCGTGATCGAGGAGTACATCCTACGCTCCGGCGCGCTGCCGATCTACATGCCGTTCGCGTACGACGAAGGGTTCGCCTGGACCCCGCGCATGACGGCGGAAGTCATCCACCAGGTGCAGTGCCTGCCCATCAAAATGCTCTGGCTTTGCACGCCGAACAATCCGACCGGTCAGGCCATTCCCACTGACGAGATCAAAACGCTTGTCGAAGCCGCGGAGGAGACCTTTACGATGGTCGTAGTGGATGAAGCCTACGGCGAATACACCGATGACAATCCAAGATACCGTTCGGCCGCGCATCTGCTTGCCGAGCACGAAAACCTGATCGTCCTGCGGAGCTTCTCCAAAGCGTACGGCCTGGCCGGGATGCGGATTGGCTACGCGATGATGTCCGCCAGGATCGTCCACGACGCTGTGGCCCGTCAGATGGAGTACTTCCCCGTGACGAAGCTGAGCATTGAATTGGCGCGAGTAGCGGCGGAGGACCAGTCATATATCGAGTCGACTCGCAACAGGACGAAGGAACTCACCGGCAAGCTCCAGGCTTCGATCCACACCATGGCCGGACTAGAGTGTGCCAAGACCGAATCGAATATCTTCCTCTGCCGGAAGAAGGGTTTGACAACCGCTCAGTTCAAGGAGGCCCTCCTGCGCGAGGGGGTGCTCGTCGCGAATGCTAATACCGAGGGTCTGCAGGGACAGGGCTGGGTGCGAATTGCCTGCAGGACTGCAGAGGATAACGCGTTCCTGCTAACAGCGCTCAACAAGGTTTGATCTAACGGCATTGGTCTTGGTAGTCGAATACTCGAATGGTATTGGGAGCCATGGAAATGAGTGAAGCGGCCATCCATACGGAAAACCTGACCCGTGATTTCGGCTCGGCTCGCGTGGTGAACGACATCTCGCTGAACGTACCGGCCGGGACCGTCTTCGGCTTCCTTGGACCCAACGGCGCCGGCAAGACTACCACGATCCGTCTTCTCTTGGGTCTGCTCGAGCCGACGAGTGGAGCCGGCAGCGTGTTGGGGTTCGACATACGCACGCACGCTGACGAAATCCGCTCCCGGTCAGGCGCTCTCTTAGAGCATTCCGGGCTCTACGAGCGCCTGAGCGCTGAGGACAATCTGGAGTTCTTCGGGCGGATTTGGCATCTCTCCACCGCCGAGCGCCTGGCGCGAATCAAAGAGCTGCTCGTCCATCTAAACCTCTGGGACCGGCGGAAGGACAGCGTCGGAACCTGGAGCCGGGGGATGAAGCAAAAACTCGCGGTAGCGCGCGCGCTGCTTCATCGTCCGGCCGTTCTTTTTCTGGACGAACCGACGGCAGGCCTCGATCCGGTGGCGGCTGCGTCGTTGAGGGACGATCTCGCGGGTCTAGTCGCGCGCGAGGGCGTGACCGTTTTCCTGACGACGCACAACCTCTCGGAGGCGGAAAAGCTGTGCAATCTGGTCGGCGTGATACGGCAGGGAAACCTGCTGGCGATGGGGCATCCTGACGAGCTGCGAAATCGAAGCGGCTCCAATAGGGCCGAGATAGTCGGTCGCGGCTTTTCCGATACGGCTTTGACCGTCTTGCGGGAGCGGCCGGAGGTTACGGCAGTCGAGACGCGGAATGGCCGCTTGATCATCGACTTGGACGGCGAGACCGACATCGCTCCGCTCGTGAGCCTGTTGGTTCGCGAAGGAGGCTCGATCGAAGAGGTGCGTAAGGGACGCGCCAGCCTGGAGGAGGTCTTCCTGGCTCTGATGGAGGAGGAGAAGCCGTGATAACCGATGTGAGGACGGTGATGTGGAAGGAGTGGAAGGAGATCCTCCTGCAAGGCGGCCGGCGCGGCAAGTGGGGATTGTTGGTCTTCGTGGGAGTGTTCGGAATCTTTATGCCCTGGCAGTTCGGCCGTCAGTGGG
>JBGPOG010000444.1:0-4321 GCA_041487935.1 Chthonomonadia bacterium
AGTTCCTTTTGTGGGCCGCATGCACCGACGCAGTAGATATTTGGGTTTCCCAGGCTAGCAAGATTTGCCGGATTAATTGGCGGGCTAGCCGGTCCATCATTGCCGGCTGAGATTGAAAAAATAATGCCCTTATTGGCCAAGGCAATGATCGCAGCGTTGAACGGATCGGTCACATCCGGTTGATCGGCGGGTGCTGCACTTCCAAGGCTAAGGTTCACGATCTGCGGACTCTTCGTGTCGACAAAAGCCAATGCGGCAAGTAATGCGGTCTGTGGAAACAAACCCGTCGTGTCTACTGCCTTGATTGGTAGAATCTTTACGTTTTGCCAAGCAACTCCTGCGACTCCTTCGCCATTATCTGTACTCGCGGCTGCGATACCGGCCACATGCGTTCCGTGAGGAGCATTGTCGGTTAAGTCACTTGTAGTGCCAACACCACCAGTGTTCAAGCCTGGAAGAAGCCGGTCCTTAAGGTCCGGATGCGTGACGTCGAACCCAGTATCGATGATAGCGATTACTACGTTTGGTTCGCCCTTTTCAATGGACCAACATTGAGGCATATTGATCAGCGGCAGGTGCCATTGCTGCGGATATCGCGGATCATTCGGAACGGCATCAAGAGGGTAGTAAACCTTGTTAGGTCCCGCGTACAGCACTCGGGCATCAAGCTTGAGCTTAGCAACCGCGTCAAGTGTAGCCTGGTCCGTGGGCTGGGCATTCATCCGAAGGTAATAGGTCATCCGGCTATGTTGTATGTCCAGTGATGGGAATGACTTTACCACCGTGGCATCAGTGGACTTAGCGATCGCGGTTACATCCGCAGCTCCGGTGGTAGCCGAAACTGACATGAGCATCTCGCCTGTAACAAATGCCTTCTTAATCGCTTGCCCGAATGCCCCCATGGCAAGGACGGCGAGCAATATGCACAGCATCCCGCCATTAAGCAGGATTGCCCGCAAATTTTTGATCATGGTTGGGACTCCTCTCCTCTGTATCTGAAAGGGTCTTCTACCGGGTGGTCCCAAACGGGACCACCCGCTCTGCCGCCCTAGGGGGGTCCGGGCGGCAGAGGCGCGAAGGTAAAGCTACTTGGATTAGAATAGATTAACCGGAATGTCCGGTCGCTAACCGTATGGTTGCGCGTGATAAAGTCGACCGGGCCTGGCCGGTCCGAATCGCGCCGCGCTCCGACCCGCCAGAAGACTCTCGGCGAAGTCGTCGTCGTTGTGTTTACGAACGCCAGGAATGTCGGGTTATTACGCAGGGCGCCGTTTCCAGAGATGCCGGTTAGGGTCAGCGAAGTGGACGGAATGCCGACTGGAAAGATCGCGATCAGGTTCCTATTCTTGAACGTGGGGTCGGTAGAAAGCTCCACCTGAAAAGTGTCAGCCCCGGTCGGGTTGCTGAAGTTGAACGTGATCGAGTTGATGTTTATGTTGGCTGCTGGAGGATTATTACTTGGCGCGTTCAAGACCGCTTGATCCAGCGGCGTAGCGGGCTGGGAGGTAACGACTCCGGTCTCAATGTCTTCCGTGCCGCCCTGGTTCTGCCCGCCGCCGCCGCCGCCGCCACCGCCGGCGTTTTGCGTGACGACGGGCCGGCGGAGGACCGCCGTAATCTGATAGGTCACTTGCGCGCCGGTCGTCCGAAACCCGGTGACAGTCCCCGCCGTCGGCGTGACGGTAGCCGCATTACCACCATTGTTCCCGCCCGCGTTGTTCTGCGGCGGACCGGGTTGGTTGAAGCTCTGGCCGCGCCAGGGGCTAAATGGAGCAGGGAAGTCCGTGTAGTTACGAACGCCGCCGGAGACCGCCGCTACGGGCAGCGGTGAAGTGAAGCCAAAGGCAAGGTCAGGCGACCGCCAGACGTGATATTCCAGCGTCTGTCCGCTGCCGAACATGCTGTCGCGCCAGACGATTTGGACCGCAGGCCCGCTATTGACCGTATCCGCCTCGGCGGTGACTCCCGTTACGGATGTGCTTCCTCCATTAGCCGCGACTGCTACCACAATTCCAACCAAGAGAACAAGGAGGATCTTGCCGAGCGCGCTAACCGGGTTAGACGCTCTCGTTACCCGCCGTTCCCTGATCGATCCGTGTGTGTCGAAAACCGGCATCGGGAAGACCGCGCGAACCTTATCCTCAGGCCGGATGCCAAGGATGTTATCGATAACCGAGGCCTCCGCATCGGCCGGAAAGACCGATCCGACACGAATTCTCGCTACGCGCTGCTTGTCGCGCGTGACGATCATCTCCATTCCTTCCTGGACTCCGTCTCTCGAACCTCGATTGATCAGGACTTGAAGCGACTTGACATCTCCGACAGTGCTGAGCACCGTCCCTTCCGGGAGCGTGTAACCGAGAATTTGCCTAACGCCCTGCGTCGCCGCATTACCGGTGGCTTCCTGGGTTAAGGATCCCGTATCGCTCTGCCCGGCGCGAGACCTTGCTTCGCCAATTTGCGCGGCTCCGCTCAACAGGTCGCCCGTGTTCGCCTCTGAGATGCGGATGCTCAAGCCGACCTGAACCGTTCTGGGCATGTGCTTGGCGTCTTCTTTCACAAACTCCACTGTGCCGTCGACGATCGATGCGGCTCCAAGCTGGGCTGCCAGTTTGAGCCGCGCGTTCTGATCGTATGGCGGCTTCATACCCAACTCGTTCGCGGTTCGAATAACTTCGTCGCGCTTGAGGACTTCGAATCGGGCCGAGTTGGCCAACGCGACAGCCACTTCGTCTGTGGCAAGGCGGGCAAGGGCCGCGCCGCCGGTACCTGACTTGTTTGCAAAGTCGAGCACAATCACCGTCTGGACGCCGCCCGTGGACGAACCGGCCTGGGCCTTCGCCGAAATGGGAGCGATGAATCCGCCGATAAGCGGGGTAATCATCGCAACGGTCAGCATCCAGCTCAGTATCCTGGCGGACCTGCTTTTCCTGATCCGTTTCACTCTGAGAATTCCTCCCTCGATGACGAAATAGAGGTAAAGCTTACGAACCGAGCGGCTTCGTTAGGAGAGCGCATGTCCTGCCTTTCGGATACCGCACATTTTCATTCTTTTACCCCGCGCGGGAGGCGCTCATCGTCCGCCTCCCGCTAAGGCTGAGTCCATTATCGCACGACCAGCACAGGTTGTGCCGCTCGCACGGTGTTCTTGCCGGCTTGCGCGCGGATCTCGACGATATACGCGCCGGCCGGCATAGAAACCCCCTTGTCGTTCTTAAGATCCCACACGGCTTCGTTGACGCCGGCCGCCCGAGTGGCGCGGCTGCCAAGCCGGCGAACGAGCTGTCCGTTTCCGCCCAGGATCCGGACCTCAACGTCGGCCGGAACGCTGAGCGAATAGTTCACCGATAGACCCGTGGACCGTCCCGGGCTCTGCTGGGCAGCGATACCGCTCACGTAGAGCGTTCCGGCGCGATCGGTGCGCGCTGCTTCGATCTTGAACTGCCTGGTTACGGGCTTATCGCCGGTTTGCCACGTGTAACCGCTGCTGTTTCTCATGTCGCGCACCTGGCCGGTCGCCAGATCGGTCAGCACGAGCGTTGCATTGCGTCCGATGGTTGCGGCATTCGGCCAGGACAAAGTCGCGGTTGCGTTCGGCGTTGAAGCTGCCGCTTCGATCGTCCAGGTCTTGAGAGCGGGCGAGTTGGACCTTATATCCACTCCATAGGCTCCCGATTGCTGCGCCCAGTTGCTGTTGGCGATGCTGAGGTACGTGTATCGATCTCCGAATACCGGCGGTTTCATCGCTTTATAGCGGTCGTAGGTATCGACGGCCCGGCTGCTGACGCCGATGTAGTTGTCGGTATCTTTCATACCACCGGCGCTCAGGCGAAGGTTGAGGCTCCATCCGTCTCCGCCACCCAACACAGCGCGGCCGGCGCCAGGCACAGAGGCGGACCGTCCGAACTTGTCCGTTGCCGGGTTGATGTGAATGACGCAGTTAGTGAACGCTCTCACCCAGTAGCCTTTCCAGGTCGAGAGCTTGAAGTCGAGAACGTAGCCGCCGCTGACGAAGGTGTAGAGAGCATCGCCGATCAGGACCGGATGTGCGGGCGTTGCGTGGGTGGCGTCGTCGTGCGGATAAGACACCCCATTGTACACTATCGCGAGCCTTGTCCAGTCGATGTCGAATGTATACGGGCATCCGATCAGGTTCCATCCGGGGTTCAATGGGATATCGAACCCGTTCGGATCGGGGGATGTACCCTGAATGCTCAGCGGCAGATTGTTCTTGTATTTCATGAAGTAGCCGCGTCCGAGATGGAACGTATTGGCCGGCTGGCTCGGGTAGAAGATATATCCGCCGAGGTCCCACGTCGCG
>JBGPOG010000445.1:0-4293 GCA_041487935.1 Chthonomonadia bacterium
CGCCGCCGCCGACGGGCGTAATCAGGGGAGGTTCGCATGGCAACTGTTTGCATTAGCGTGGACTGCGAAGCAGCCGCGAAGGGTAAGTGCTACACCAGGGAGCTGGTAAAGGTCGCCGAAGAATTTACCGTACCGCTCACCTGGTTAATTTATGTCTCCGAGAAAGACCCTCTGTCCAACCTCGATCTCTACTACAACGAATTCTTCCACCGAATACCTGCCTGGCACGAGATCGGCTTGCTGGCCGGCTTTGAAAACAGCCAGGGTTACATTTCAGATCAACACGAGCGCGGCAACGTGATACGCGTCGGCAGAGATGCGCTCAAGAGCCGTCACGTGAAGCCCACGAGTTTCCGCGCAGCCGGCTTCGATCTTCTGCCCGGCGACCTGCGCCACCTGGAGGACAGTGGGTTCCTGGTGGACGTCTCATCCGTGCCGGGCGCGGCCGACAAGCACGGCGTATCGCGCCCCGACGCGCCCGCACAGCCTTACCATCCCTCGTATGACGATCTCAACAAAGCAGGTGATGCGAGGATTCTCTCCACGCCCCTCGCCACGCACAAGGGCGTTTCGGGGTACCTCGATAACGGCTGGCCAAAATTGGAAGCCGTTGTGGAACCAAACCTCTCGGGAACCGGCGTGGTCGTGCTCGCCGCAAGCGACTATACCGATAACGCGGACACGCTGCGCCGCCTCTTATCGTACTGTCGTGGCAAGGACGCCCGATTCGCCACATTGACGCAAATCGCGTCGGAATACTGAATGGATTCGCCACCGCTCGATTACGGGGATCCGGCCGGCGAGGTCAGAGCGGTTCGCGGGCAAATCGGCCTTTTCGACCGATCCGATCGTGGCAAACTGGTATTAACCGGCGCAGATCGGTTTAGCTGGCTCCAGGGGATGGTCAGTAACGACGTCCGCCGGATCGAAAGCGGCGCCCCGTCGATTCAAGCCTGCATCCTTAACGCTACCGGCCACCTCCTCGCAGACGTGACAATCGTCAATAGGACCGGCAGCCTGCTTCTCGATCTCGACCCGGCCAATCGGGCCAAGATTTACGAGTTCCTCGGCCAGTTCCTCATTATCGAAGACGTGGAGATCGTGGATCAGAGCGAGTTCCTGGCCTGTCTATCGGTTCAGGGACCGGCCGTCGACGAGAATATCCTCCGAAAGCTGGCGGGCGCGGATGCCCATTTGAACGCGGCCGATCACACCGGAGCTGGCGGATTCGACATTTACACGAAGGCTGCCGGTGCGAGGGAGCTTTGGCAAAGACTGGTCGCCGCCGGCATTCCCCAAATCAGGGAGGACGCGGCAGAAACGCTGCGGATCGAGGCCGGCATTCCGCGATACGGCATCGATATGGACGAGGGGAACATTCCCCTCGAGTGCAACCTTGAAGCAACGCACATTAGCCACATAAAGGGCTGCTACGTGGGACAAGAGATCATCGCCCGAATTCACTCTCGCGGGCATACCAACCGGGCGCTCACGGGTTTCTGGGTTGATGGAGACCGATTGCCGGCCCCAGGAGAGCGAATACTCATCACTGAGTCCGAAACGCGCCGGGACGCCGGCTGGACGACCAGTGCAGTTTTCTCGCCAACGCTCGGGCGGTCGATTTGTCTGGGATATCTCCGGCACGAATATCGGGACGGGAGCCACGATCTGCGTTCAACCACTGGATTAAAGCTCACGGTGACTACCCTGCCATTTATTCTCTAGACTGCGCCACGTACTCACAGTACCTACCATTCGCTTGCCCTGCTCCACTGCGGTTCTCCATCTCATTCCGTGCTATAATTGTCTACATCTTGGTATTCCGCAGGCGACGGTGTTTACGCGAACGCCAATTATCCTCGAGAGACGCGCTGAAACGGAAGAATGACATCCGTAGGAAAAATTTGCCGCTATTGCAGCCGCCCGATCGGCGTCGACGATCGGGTGGCTTGTTGCGACCGGTGCTTCGCCGCACACCACGAGGACTGCTGGGAGCGAAACGGCCGCTGCAGCACGTTTCGATGCGCCGGGCTGCCGCGGACCATGCGCGGAGACGACCTGCCGGCCGTCATGCGCAGCGCCATGGAACGCGCGAACGAGCTGCCTGCGGACTGTCCATTCTGCGGTAACAAGGTATTTCTAGGAGTGTTCACCGGCAAGCGCGGAGCGCAGGGAAACGACCACCCGGCAGGCGAGGGATTGCTTTTTCAAGGCAGGGATTCTCCCGGCGAGCAAAAAGCCGGCCTGGGAAAAAGGCTCCTGGGAAAAGTGCTCAAGGGAAAGAAATGGTGGCTGCCCGGCGCACAGATCAAAGCCAGTTCGTGCGGAAAGTGTAAGCGCCTTTTCCTGTGGGGTGTTGCAATCGACGACGCGTTCATTCAACAGTCCAACTCCGATAAATCGGAGCGATTCTGCCCGCATTGCAGCACGGGGCTCAACACCGGCCAGATCGCACTGAAATCCAGTCACGAAGAAGGCGCGCGGTTCATCTGCGAAGATGCCCCGGATTTCCACAGAGACTGGATCGGCCACAATCTGCTGGACCGATACGTCTACAATCGCTGGAATCTCGCGCTCAAGTCGCTGCCCGCCCATTCCTGCCCGGAATGCCAATACACCGAAATCGCCGGCCGGCCGATATACAGGTTCCTTTAGCCGCTATGAACGTGATAGACGCACCGTTAGCCAGTATGAACATAATGAACATAATGGAAAGCAGCCAATCACCGATCAGTCTAGCATATCCAACATACTCATTCTGTTCATAATGTCCATAATGGCCATCTTTTCCGCAATTCGAAAGGCGCCTTTCCTTGATCGTTAAGTTCCTTGGCCTGATCACATCGGCATTCCCGGATATGCGTAAGCGGCTCTGGGGAATTTGGTATCAGATCCTCGCACGTCGATTCAAGCAGCGGGATTGGACGTTCATGAATTATGGCTACTCGGAGCTGGATCCGGAAGCGATACCTTTGGCAATCGAACCTATCGACGAGCCGGATCGTTACTGTATCCAGCTCTACCACCATGCGGCGAGCGGCGGAGAGATCGAGGGCAAAAGGGTGCTCGAGGTTGGCTCGGGCCGCGGCGGCGGGAGCTCTTATATTGCCAGGTATTTACGACCGGCGTCGATGACCGGCGTCGACTTGTCACAGGGCGCCGTGGAGCTGAGCCGCGATCGGCATCCGGTTGCGAATCTCCAGTTCCGGCAGGGTGACTCTGAGGCGCTTCCTTTCAACAATTCGTCCTTCGACGCCGTCGTGAATGTGGAGTCGTCGCACTGTTATCCGAACTTTGAGAAGTTCCTCTCGGAGGTCAATCGGGTCCTTGTGCCAGGCGGCTTCTTTCTCTGGGTGGACTTCCGGTCGGTCGATGAATTGGACGGTGCGCGCCGCCAATTCGCGGAGTCCGGCATGGACTTGCTGGCCGAACGAGAGATTACCCCAAACGTGCTTCGCGCCCTGGAGCTTGACAGCGACCGAAAGCAGGCGGCGATCGACGGCCTGGCCCCGCGATTTATCAAAGGCCATTTTACCGATTTTGCCGGTATCAGGGGGAGTAAGGTCTACGAAGGCTTCAAGTCGGGCCAGCTTCGCTATTGGAGCCGGGTCTTGCGGAAGCCAGCGTGATCAACGTAAATAATCCTTAAGGCTTTTTTCCGAAAAACGCCTTGCCAAGGGCTTGCCTGGCAGCTTCGTTGTCGCTGCTTTCCGCGGCCTTTTCCAATGCCGCCATGAATTCCGGATTCGGCGGGTCTTCGGGATGGATGCGATCCGCTTGCTCGCGTAACTCGGCAGTCCGGTTCGCTTCGCCTCGCCTCTCGGATATGTCGGCAATGCTCCGGATTGCGCTCGCTTCCCAGATCGACACGCCTATTTCATGGCAGATGTCTCGCACTTCCTCGTGCATTACGTAAGCGCGATCGTCGTCTTCACCGTCGTTGTAAACCATTCCTGCAATGTACATTAGCCCTTGAGCAATCTGTTCCTTCAGCCCAACTTCTCGGTAGAGCGCAAGCGACTCTTCTGCAAATGCAAGACGCTCCTCATGATCGGCCCAACCGATGCTCAAGCCAAACAACGCCTGCGCAAGCCCTTTTTTATCATCGATCGAACGAAACAATTCAATTGCTTCTCGTTTCAACTGCCTCGCACGCGGCGCGTCCGACAATGCTAGATGCGCCCCCATGCGCTCCTGGCAATTCGCAATCTCTTTCTGATCGTCCAACTCTCTCGCTAGCTTCAGACCTTCTTCGAGCAGCTTCATGCCAGTCTCGCCTCGCGAAACAGGCGC
>JBGPOG010000446.1:0-4283 GCA_041487935.1 Chthonomonadia bacterium
CGCTGGTTCGAATGACGGCGTTTCGGTAAAGGCATTGAATCTCCCAAAAAGCGGCGCGCTTCGTAATGGACACATAGGAATTGTCAGCACCGCAAGCACAAAACCCAGAGCATTATACCCGCTAAAGAATGAAGAAACCGTAGACTACGTGACTCCATCATAACCGGTTATGTCTTACCGGCCTTGGCATCCAGCAGCGCCGCAAGGCCGGCGAACGCGGGATTGAGCTCTCTCGTTTCGCAATCGCAGCTTATTTCGTTCCGATCCCGGCCGCAATGCGGGCAAAGCCCTTTGCAGGCTTCATCGTGAAGCGGCTGCAACGGTAGTGAAAGCGTAATGCTCTGGCGAAGAAGCTCGGTCAAATCGAACATGTGCCCATCTACGAGCTTGCCCGCGTCCGGATTCTCATCCTCTTCCACGATGACGTTCGCGTGCCGGCCATGGGGACCCACGACCCTGTTTTCGAGTGTAAACTGTTCTCCGAGCGGCGCCTCGGCCGGCTGCTCGAAATAGACGAGGCATCGGCTGCACGCCAACGCGACTCGGGCCATCGCTCTTCCCTCTACCAGCAGGACGCTTCCCGTATTGGTAAAGACAATGTTTCCACGGACCGGACTCGTGCATTCCAAATCTTCGTCCACGATGGGCGGCTCATCGATATCATGTGCAAACCGCATCCCTACGTGGGTCAGAATTTCGGAGAGATCGAGTTTCATGACTTAGCTGCGAACCTTATCCAGCGTCTCGCGGCCGCGCTGGACTGTGACAATGGCCTTGCCCATGACGCCTTCCAGGTTCGTCAGCACGTCGCGGGCATAATCATCGGCGCCTTTGCGAATCTCCGACGCCTCCGTCTCGGCCCGCTTGATGGTTTCGTGAGCCTGTGCAACGGCCATCTGGTAGACTTCGGATTTGTCGATCATCGCGGCAGCCTGCTGCCTGGCCTGTTCAACAATCCGCTGGGCCTCGGACTTGGCTGACTCCAGGACTCTGGCCGATTCGGTCTTCGCCGCGTCCATTACTCGCGAGGCCTCCACCCTCCCGCTCTCGAGTTGCTGCACTGCCGCATCGCGAGCGTCATCGACGATCCGCTCCGTGTCCCGAGCGACGCGCTGGGCCTTCTTCATGTCGTCCGGCAAGTTTGCGCGTACCTTGAGGACCAGATAGTAGAACTTCTCCTGGTCGAAACCGACGAGCGTCTTGAATGGAAGGTGCTTCGCCTTTTCCGGAAGATTCTCCAACTGGTCCAGCAGTTTGAATACATCGACCGATTCCGTATTGGGCGGCACGTACGTTCCTTTAACGGGAACGGCGCTGTTCTCCGTGGACTTCGCATGGTCTCCATTCTTAGAGACGGGCTTTTTCTCGTAGGTGTTGTTTAACACTGTTCGGCACCAGTCCTTCCACGGAGCCGCCCAGCCGGGCGATCTCCTTAACGATGCTAGAGCTCAAATAGGAGTATTCGGAACCGGTCATCATGAAAACAGTTTCAACGTCCGGTGATTGACGGCGATTCATCAGCGCCATCTGTAATTCATATTCGAAATCCGATACGGCGCGAAGCCCTTTAGCGATGACCGAAGCGCCCCGCTGGCGGGCATATTCGACCAGCAAACCTGTGAACGAGCCAATGGTAACATTGGGCAAATGGGCGCAGACTTCCTGCAGCATTGCCACCCGTTCGTCAAGAGTAAACATCGGCTCTTTCGAGCTGTTCACAGCCACGGCAACGGTAACATTCGCGAAGAGCAGCGCGGCCCGCTCGATAATATCGAGATGGCCGTTCGTCGGCGGATCGAAGCTGCCGGGTACTATCGCGTTGGGCATGTTTCTTGGTGAGTGGTGAGTGGTAAGTGGTGAGTTTGCTGCCGCTCCCGCCAAAACTCACCACTTACCACTCACCACTAACTCCTAAAATCAACTGACGTGAATTAGCTCGTACCCCAGCTTTGTCCGCTCGAGCGCCTTCTGTAGTCGCTGATGCTCGGGTTTGATTAGATTCGGGTCTGATTCTACCAGACTGAACGCCGCTCTGCGAGTCTCATCCATTAAATCGTTGTCACGAATTAAGTCGCCAATGTAAAACTCCGGCAGTCCGCTTTGTTTCGTACCCAAAAACTCGCCCGGTCCGCGCAGTTTCAAATCCTCTTCCGCGATCTTGAAGCCGTCATTCGTTTCGGCCATCACGTGCATTCGCGTCCGAGCACCGTCGGACTTTGCATCCGCGAGAAGAATGCAATAGGACGCGTGCTCCCCCCTACCCACTCGACCTCGAAGTTGATGAAGCTGCGATAAACCGAAGCGCTCCGCATCCTCGATAACCATCACGCTTGCGTTTGCAACGTCGATGCCGACTTCGATAACGGTCGTCGCCACCAAGACGTCCAGCTCGCGCGCCTTGAAGCGGCGCATTGTGTCATCCTTCTCGTCAGGCTTCATCTGGCCGTGTAAAAGGCCGATGCGATAACTGGGGAGCAGATCCGACTGGATGTGCTCCGCAAGCTGCGTAGCCGCCTTGGCTTGAAGCTTTTCCGACTCCTCGACCAGCGGACAAACGACATAAGCCTGCCGGCCTCTATCGAGAAGCTTTTGCATCGCCCGATAGACGTTCGGCGCATCGCTGCTGGGCTTCCAGTGGGTCTTGATCGGCTTTCGCCCAGGCGGCAACTCATCGATGATGCTCGTGTCGAGGTCGCCGTAGAGCGTCATGGTCAGGGTTCGTGGGATTGGCGTCGCCGTCATGACGAGCACATGCGGCGTATCTCCCTTTTTGTGAAGCGCCTGGCGTTGCAGCACGCCAAAGCGGTGTTGTTCGTCGATGACCACCAGCCCGAGCCGATGAAACTGTACCTCATCCTGGATGAGCGCATGGGTGCCGACTGCGATCGACGACATTCCGCTCGCAATATTCTGGTACGCAAACTGCCTTGCTTTGCCGTTCTTGCTGCCGGTTGCCAGCTCCACCGGGATTCCGATCGGCTCCAGAAGCTGGCGCAGGACTATGGCGTGCTGTTGCGCCAGGATTTCAGTGGGTGCCATTAGCGCCGCCTGGAAACCGCTACGAACAGCCAGGAGCATGGCCGCAACGGCGACCATCGTCTTGCCCGAGCCCACGTCGCCCTGAATAAGGCGGTTCATCGGACGGCCGGTGCGGACGTCCGCAACAATGTCGTCGATGGCCCGCTTTTGCGCGCCGGTCAACTCGAAGGGAACCATCGAATTCAGGTCCTGCCTGAGTTGCCCCGTGTCCGACAGGAATTGGTAGCCCTTTTCTTCGGTGCTCCGAGCGGCCCGCCGCCTCGCAAGACCGACTTGAAGCAGGAAGAACTCTTCAAAGACGAGACGTCTCTGCGCCGCCCTGAGGGTGGCGAAGTCACTGGGAAAATGGACATTTCGTAAAGCGGATCGCGCGTCCATAAGCTTGTGCTTCAGCAGGATGGATGGCGGCAGCGGCTCCTGTACGGCTTCGAGATGGCTTCCCAAAACAGCATCGGCGATCTTGCGCAGCCGCTCTTGCCGGATACCTTCCGTCGCTGGATAGATTGGCACGATCCGATTGGTGGAAAGCCCGTCGGTATCGTCGTTCAGCTCTTCCCATTCGATCCTTTCCAGCTCGATCGGCCCGTATCCCCCGCGCTTGGCCTGCCCATAAACAACGATCCACCGGCCCGTTCGCTGGATTTCCTGGAACTGCTTAAGGAGAAACGGCTGCTGGAAGAAGACGAGCTGGGCTGCCGCGGTGCCGTCGTCGACCAGCACCTTGGTGATGGCGAAATTCCTCCGGCTGGTGGACTGGTTGTCCGCGGCGACCACTCGCCCGGAAATTGTGGCAAACTCGCCAACCCGTAGGTCCGAGATGCGCCGGAAGCTCGTGCGGTCCTCATACCGGCGGGGAATGTGGTGAAGAAGATCGCCTGCCGTGTGAATTCCTAGTTTGCCGAGAAGCTGCGTCCCACCCGGCCCAACGCCTTTGACGTACTGCACTTCGTCTTCAAGAGAGCGGCGCATAGAGGACCGGGAATCCGGCGCGGTGGTGCCGATGTGGGAAGTAGGGGTGCGAACGGCCATCTTGCCTCCGCGATCGAGAAGATGTTGACGCTAGTATACCAAAAGGAGCGAGGAGAGTCAAATGACCGGCTCAGGAAAGTGAAATACGCAGAAACTAGTGTAGTTTCTCCGACTCGTCCTTACAATGTGAAGGAAAAGCGCCCATACGGGTGGCCGTCCGGCCAGATTCCTCGCAAAAGCGGCTCCTAAGGACAAACGCCAAAAGCAGGTCCCTC
>JBGPOG010000447.1:0-4280 GCA_041487935.1 Chthonomonadia bacterium
CGAGGCGCCGGAAGAACCCGGTACGTCGCTCGAGCGAATATCGCCCGAGCCTTCCTTGATCGAAGACTCCACGGGGAGCTCGAACTCCTGCGTGACGCCCGGATCGATCGAGAAATCCTTCATGCTGAGCGCTGCGGACTCCGGCCGGGCGGCGTCTTCCCAGCCGGCCGGAATGCGGCGCATGTGCCGAATCTGCTGGCCGTCGTGGATGAAAAGGTCGGAATGGGTCTTGGACGGGATCAGCATGGCGATCGGAATTCGAGGATTCACGCCGGCCAGGAAGCCGCGCGCCATCGATACGGACGCGGGCTCGATACGCGCCATGTTCAGCCCGGCGAGCCTGAGCGTCTCCCGGACGGCGTCGATCTCCATGTCCGAGGCGTAGTACGCCGCCACGTCGGCCTGCCTGCGGGCGTCCACCGCCGGGCCGGGCAGCCAGAAAAAGTCGTATACGCCGCCGTTATAGGGCAGCGCCGTCGCTTCCTCCAGCTCGTTGCGCACCAGTTTGCGGCGCTCCGCAAGCGGAACATCCGGCAGGCGGAGGGCGCGGAACTGGTATCCGGGAGAGAGCAGGGCAACGGAGGCCGAGCGCGGGCGGATTCCTATTTCGCGAATGAGCTGGCGGATGGCGCCGGCAATCGCGTTCGGGTCGAGGAAGCCGGAGCTGTCTACGGTATTCGCGGGGCACTGTATTTCGCCCCATGCCGTCACCCGCCCCTTTGGCGCATCCGCTGCGGCCGCGTAGATGGCTTCGGAGGAGATAATTATGCTGACGGTCGATCCTTTAGGTTCTGCCATAATCCCTGTTTACCGATCCCACCCGGTATTATTGCCTGCCAGACCAGTTCTCTTCAGCCCCGGCGCGATTTCGGATGCGATGGGGAGAGGCGGACTGGAGGGGACCGAACCGGTGCGGGCATCGGCCAAAGGCAATTCTCGCGCCCCCTCGGAGCTTGGAGACCCACCGGCTTTTTGCGCGGCTCAACCCATGCGAAAACAGGCGCAAACACGCGGGGACTCCCACTGCCCGCACATTATATCACGTCTGCGCGAGAAGTGCAAATCATCCGTCTGTGCGTTCGTCGAATGTCATCCAATTGTAAGAGGTAGTTGCAAAACTCGACGAAGTCATCGTGTTCCGTCATCCTGGAAGGATCTGCTTGTGACCTCACAGGTTGCACTGAGTAGGGCAAAAGCAGATGTCCCCGTACGGATCCGTATGGACTTTGCAGCATGACGGACATGCGGTATTTTGCAATGACCTCATAATATCGGTAGAAAGTCACCACGTCTCGCTACCGGCAAGAATCGGGCCAAACCTACTCCATGGCGGGAAAAACGCCCGCCAGCAAGTATCTGCCGGCGGGCGCCAAACGATTCAGATTGAATGACTGAGCGCTAGAGTATCAAACCCATCGCCGCGTCACCGCGTCACTCCATCGCCGCGTCACTCCATCACTCCATCACTCCATCACTCCATCACTCCAGCGCCGCCTTGCCTTGCCGCCCGCCGGCCCATAACGCAACAATAAGGAAGACACGACGTAACCGTTCACGGTTCGGGAGGGTAAGTCCTTTTGACCGGTAGGGGTGAAGCCCCTACGGGCTTCACCCCTACACATCGACCGTTGACTGTTACGGATATCAGGAGCTCTATTCAGGATTTCGAAGGTTACGGATGCGATTCGGCGTAGAACGGCTGGATCCCGGCTTTTGGGGCACGATGCCCGTCCGCGCCACGGCTTGGCCGCATCGCGGACAATAAATCCAATCCGAAAGCAGCTTGGAACCGCACTTGACGCAATTCCCCGCGGGGTACTGGCCGATGAGGATCTCGTTCACGCGAATTTGGAAGCGGTCCGTGGGTAAAAGGAGGACCTGTGAATTGTCCCAGACGATCTTCAGGTCGGAGGCTTCCGCAATGTACTGCAGCACTAAACCCAGGGGAGCGCGCGAGACTGTGCCTGAGAACGTCAGCTCGCGCGGAATTCTGCGGTCGAGCCGCACCATCACGTTTGTCTGGACCGATATCCGGGAGAGAGCGTCGGCCAATGAGATGGGCCGCTCGCGCGCAACGTCCAGAGTCACCGGGCGGTTTGCCGGAGCGAGGGCTTGATAAGGGTTGCCATTCGGTCCAAACACGGAACCCGGAGGACGTGTGCTTTGGAGAATGCCTTCGCCCGTCGAATCTCGGAGGGAATTCGCCGCCGCCTGAGCGTTAAAGTCCCGGGAGACACGGTAAACTCCGCCCTGCTTTACGATGCGGATTGGCGGTTTTGCAAGCTTGGCGACCTCTTTGATGACCTGATCGATCGTTGCGGCCTTGAGGTTCAGATCGACGGGGCCGGCGACATCCTGATCCACCGTGAATTGATCGCCGGTGACCTTAAAGAGCTCTTTGAGAAACGCGGAAAGCTCCGCCGAATCGGCCACAACGTTGTAAGTCCGATTTCCGTTCGTGTCGGTAGCGGAGGGTGAAATGGCGATGCCGGATCTAACGCCCTGCACGTTCGCAGAACTCGGCGCGAACACAAGCGCCAACAGGGTGATTATTAGTAAAATCGGTCTAATTAGCATGAGATGATCTCGCATTAGTCAGTAACAATTCACGTAACACAGTGACAATTGCAGAACTCTTGCGGAACGAGCGAATTGTCGTCCCGAGGGACGAGGGATCTGTTTTTCGCCGTGATTTCCGGTGATAGTTGCCAGCAAAGAGCAGACCCCTCGTACCTCGGGATGACAATTCCCAGTCCTTTGCCATTACCTCTGCAACTTCCATCATTTTCCCGGGCCGCTAAAGGTGCTAATATTGATCTCGATGCCGGTCTTGTTGCCTTCGGCGTCTTCGCGATAGCCAGTTTTTACCTTCGTAACCCTGTTTCCGACTTGCACCCGTTCTTCACGCACAGGTACCAGCGGCGATTGCACTGGCTCTTGCAATTCCGGTTGGCGCCGATTGTCTTTGACCGAAGGCAGGGAGTTATCGGACGGTCCCTGCGCGGACGAAACTGTCCTTTCCTTCAGCCGATCCCTGAGACTCCGTCCGCTATCGTCTCTTACATCCATAAAGTCCGTATGATCCTGCTGTTCAATCCTATGTCCCCGCTTGTTGTGCCGGTAAACAGGCCCTTCGGGCTTCCGGTTCTCGGTGATAGGATTTTCGACCTGATTATTTCCCTGTCCGGTCTCATTGGTAGTCACTGTTGGAGTGGGCGCGCTCGGCTCCTCACGATCGGGATTCCGATCCGTTAGTTGCGGTACGTTGACAATCCGTTGCTCCTGCTTGGGAGATACGTTCGACGGAGCGATCTCGCGTCGCGGGATTGCCGGCAGACTCACGATCGCCGGAACGGCATTCCGCTTTGCCAGCAAGTTCGCCACAGGCCCGGCGCCGGCAACTACGACCACCGCCAGGGATGCAAGCGCCACCGCCCATTGCAGACGCGGGCGTCCCAACGGCCGGCGATTTGCGGCTTCGAGCTTTGCGGCAAAACCCGTGTAGAGGTCGCCGGCCCGCTCGACCTGCTTTATCGGGTCGCTCCCGATATAGCCCAGCGCGCGGCGGAAATGAGCTTCTTCGCGCCGGCAGTCCGGACACACCGACAGGTGGCCGGCCAGTCGGCTGTTTTCCACAGGGCTCAGCTCGTTCTCGACGTAAGCCGGGAGCAGTTCTCGCGCTTCAGGACAGCGGTGCATTGGAACCGCCCTCCTGTCCGAAAGTTTCAACGTATCTCTCCTTAAAATGATGGCGGGCGCGGTGTAACCGCACCTTGGCTGCGGTAACGGAGCAGCCGAGGACTTCGGCAATCTCCTCTACGGTCATATCTTGATAATATCGCAGCACGAGCACGTCCCGGTGCTGCACGGGAACTTTAATCAAAACCTTTTGAACCATCTCCCGCTCGGAATTGCGCTCGGCGGCCATCACCGGGCTGTCGCTCGGGTCCGGCGTCGCCCTCAGCGTTTCATCCAGCGCCAGCCACTTTCGGTGGCTTGCGGAACGCGCTGCGTCCACCGCTCGATTGACCGCGATTCTATAGAGCCACGTCGCGAAGCGCGAGCCGTGCCTGAAACGCGGCAGCGAACGATAGACCTGGACAAACACCTCCTGGGTCACGTCCCGCGCCTCCTCCGGCTTCCCCACAATCCCGTAAACTACGTTGTAAACGTAGTCCTGATACTTGAAAAACAGAGAGTCGAACGCGCGCCGGTCGCCCTTCACAAATCTGGCGATAAGAGCGCCGTCCGCGTCGGCAACAGCCGCGATGCGCTCCCCG
>JBGPOG010000448.1:0-4274 GCA_041487935.1 Chthonomonadia bacterium
ATCTTTCGGTGCCGGGCTAAAAGCGGATGCTTCACTCCGTTCAGCATGACGGCAGTGCGACTTTTGCAATTACCTCTATAGGTTTTGAATAGATAAGCCAATTGCAAAACTGGTTGCGCAACAACCTAGATGTCATCCCGAGGTTCGAGGGATCTGTTTTTGATGTGATTTCTGGTCATATTTGTCTGTGAAAAGTAGATCCATCGAGCCTGGTGATGACAATGCACGGACTCTTGCAATTACCTCAATTGTCGCACGAAACATAATACGTCTCCGGAAGGCGCGTTAAATACGACCACTTCAAATGAGTGAGGCAATTGCAAAACTCGAACAAATGTGCCACAAAGTCGTCATTCCCGAGGTCGTCATCGGGAATCCAGTCTCCACAGTCTCTGGATTCCTGCTAAGGGCATGCGGGAATGACGTTCGCTCGACTTTACCGCAGGCATTTTGCAATTACCTCGAGTATTCGTAATAATGGCAATCACCGAAGAGACGCTTACCGCGAAACCAAATGCTCCTAACGCCCATGGTCCGGCAGAGATGATTTTAGCGCTGATTGCAGCCATGCGGCCGAAGCAATGGACGAAGAATCTGTTCGTCTTCGTGGCAATCATCTTCACCAACAATTTGCCGTCTTCGATCCCGGATGCCCGCTGGCGGCTGCTTGGCCTCACGATCTGTGCGTTCGTCCTGTACTGCCTTGTCTCAGGCGGCACCTACCTGATGAACGATGTCATCGACCGCGAGCAGGATCGCCTACACCCCGAAAAGCGCAATCGCCCGATAGCAAGCGGGCGCCTGCCCTGGCAGCTCGCGTCGGCGGCATCGGCTGTCTGCTGCGTGGGCGGCGTATCGGCGTCATTCCTTATAAATCGCGGATTCGGATTCATTACGCTGGCCTATCTCGCGCTTCAGATCAGCTACACGTTCGTTTTGAAGCACCACGTGCTAATCGACGTCTTCGCGATTGCCGCCGGATTCGTGTTCCGTGCAGTCGCGGGCGGCCTGGCGCTCGGCGTCCCGATCTCCGTGTGGCTCCTAGTTTGCACTCTTCAGCTCTCGCTTTTCCTGGGATTTGGCAAGCGCCGTCACGAGCTTGTGTCCCTTGCGGAAAACGCCCGAAGCCACCGGCGCAACCTCGAGTTTTACACGATTCCGCTGCTGGACCAGTTGATCGCAATCGTGTTGGCCGGACTTGTGGTCTCTTATGCAGTCTATACCATTCAGTCTCCCACCGCGGTGAGCCATCCGGCTCTCGTCATCACGCTCCCGAATGTGATGTACGGAATATTCCGATACTTATATTTGATTCAAGTGGAGCACAAGGGAGGCAGCCCGGAGAGCATTCTCCTGGAAGACCGCCCGATGCAGATCAACCTGGTCTTGTGGGTTATCGAGGCTGTCGGTACATTGAAGTTCATTTGAGTGTGCAAGTCTCATTGTCTGGAGCGACCTGAATGCGCGTTCTGGTGACCGGAGCGAAAGGAATGCTGGGTACGGACATTTGTTCTGCGCTGATCGCCGCCGGGCAAGAACCGATCGCCACAGACGTTGTGGATGGCGCGCAGTTCCTGGATATTACTGACTTTGAGTGCGTACGACGGGCGATCTCCGAAGGACGGCCTGACACAGTCATACACTGCGCCGCCTACACCAACGTCGACAAAGCCGAGACGGAACCGGATGCGGCTTACCGCCTGAATGCGCTAGGTTCCTGGACCATCGGGGCAGCGTGCGCGGAGCGCGGCATTCCCGTTTGCGCGATCAGCACGGACTTCGTGTTCGATGGGAATAAGCTGGAGCCGTATACCGAATTCGACTCGCCAAATCCGCTAAGTCACTATGGAGCCTCGAAGCTGGCGGGCGAGAACTGCATCCGCCAAATATGCCGAAAATTCTGGATCGTCCGGACCGCCTGGCTCTTCGGTCTTTATGGCAAGTCGTTCCCGAACAGCATCCTGACAGCGGCCGAAACGAGGCCGGAGCTGCGGGTCGTCGCCGATCAAAAGGGTTCTCCGACCTACACCGCCGACCTTGCCGAGGCCCTGGTCGAGCTGATTAAGTCTCCGCTCTACGGCACCTATCATCTCACCAACAGCGGAGCCACCACCTGGCACGGATTCGCGAGCAAAGCGATTGAGCTTGCCGGATTCAGTCACGCAAGCGTCGTTCCCATAAGCTCGGATGAGTGGCCCACGCCCGTCAAGCGCCCGGCGAATTCAGTTCTCCGCCCGCTTGCCCTGGAAATGCAAAACCGATATCACATGCGTCCATGGGACGAAGCGCTCAGCGAGTTCGTAAAGAAAAGAGCGGAGATGAAATCCGCGTGACCGTCTCAAAGCACATGTTATTGGCTCGACTGTTCCGTCCACTTGTCCTACTTTTCATCCTGTTATCGACGGCATCTGTCTCCTTCGCAACGGCATCGGGGCAATCGAGATCTCCAGACATCGCCCGTCAGATCACCCTGAACCTGGGTCTACAGGGCCGCGTTATGTGGGTGGACGGGTCGGCCAACATCGCCCGCATCACGTCACGTGAAGGCGTCAAAGACATCGTCGATCGCTGCAAGCGAGCGAATTTCAGTACGATCGTCGTGGACGTTAAGCCGGTCATCGGCCAGGTGCTCTACAATAGCAAGATCGCGGAGCATCTTCACGAATGGCAAGGTAAGTCCTATCCGGATTTCGACGCGCTCGCGGCGTTTATAGACGAAGGCCACAAAGCCGGGATCGAGGTCGCAGCCTCGTTGAATGTCTTCTCAGAAGGCCACAAGTATTTCCGGGCCGGTCTTGCCTACAAGCAGCGCGATTGGCAATCCACCGCGTACAACGTCTCTCGGACTTACGTCGGCAAAGATGGGGCCCGATTGCTCATCCGGGCGGCCGAAGAACCTGCTGAACCCGGTAAGACGGTGGTCTATAAGGACGACTTTATTGTGGATTCGACGACGCCGCCGGGCAGCGGGCTGGCGGTCGCTCTGGATCAGGATGGCCGGGTGGCGGTCATCATCGACCAGTCGTTCCTTGGAGACGAGCCGCTGACCGCGCCTGAGAATGGGCACCTCATGTTGGTAGGCGCCGAAGGCAGAGAGTGGGCGACGGCCCATCTTCACGCCGGCGACCGCGCCCGATTCGAGGTGGAAGGCAAGCGAATCCCGGTCACCGACGCCGCCACCGAGAAGATTGCCGCTTTCGTAAACCCGCTGCACCCGGACGCGCGCGCCCACGAGTTGGCTCTGCTTGCCGAGGTCGCGAGAAACTATCAGGTCGACACGATTGTTTTCGACCGAATGCGCTATGCGAACATCTATAATGACTACAGTGACCGCAGCAGAAGCGCATTCGAAAAGTGGCGCGGCAAACCGGTGAACCGATGGCCGGAAGACGTGCTGCAGTTCGATCCGCGCCCCGGAGAACCGCCCAAACGGGGGCCGCTCTTCAAGCCCTGGCTCGAATTCCGAGCGCGCGTGATCCGCGATTTCCTGCGAGACGCAACCGAGCAGTTGCGGGCGATCAAGCCTAATCTGAAGTTTGGAGTATACGTTGGTTCGTGGTACACGGAATACTTCGGGGTCGGGGTAAATTGGGGAAGCGAAAACTTCCCGGTACGCATGGGTTGGGCGAGTCCGGATTACAATGAAGCCGGCTATGCGGAGTTCCTCGACTGGATATCCACCGGCTGTTACTACCCGATCCCAGGCCGCGATGCCGCTCGCGCGCAGCATAAAGACGAGGGCGCCACGGTGGAGGCGGCTGCAGATCTGTCGGTTACTGCCGTGCAAAACGCCGCGCCGGTCTATGCCGGCATCTACGCCCTGGATTACGCAAACCGCCCGGACGATTTTGTCCGAGCGATCTCCGTTGCGGCCAAGCGGTCTCAAGGCGTCATGATTTTCGATCTTTCGTACATCTACGATTACGGTTGGTGGCCCATCCTTGAAAAAGCATTTGCACAACCTAGCGTTTCCCCGCACCAGTTTCCCGAAATCACGGAAGCCCTGCGCGCCGCACAGGATGCGGCTCGGTAGATTCCGGGCGGTTTCCCTCGCGGGTTGTAGCTTCGCGGCACTCTTGGCCGTGAGCTCACCGCAGGCAGCAGCAGCGCACCGGCGAGAATTCGACGGTTACAGCCGGTGTAGGGGTGAAGCATTCGGACGATCAGTATGCGCCTCAAACGAAAAGGTTAATGGCGGCTGTAGGGGTGAAGCATTCGGACGATCAGTTTGCGCCTCAAACGTAAGGTTTGTGCCCGAATGCTTCACCCCTACC
>JBGPOG010000449.1:0-4265 GCA_041487935.1 Chthonomonadia bacterium
CCACGATGCGCAGCCGCAAATCCGCCGGGTCGATCTTGAGTTTTTCGGCAATTTTGTCGAGTTGAATCTCCTGGCCGAAGCGCGGCTGGACGGTGCCGTGCCCGCGCTTGGGTCCGCAGGGCGGTTTGTTGGTGAAAACGCGACAAGCCTGGTAGCGATATCGGGGAATGTGATACGTCGTTGTCTGTAGAGCTCCGGCGTAAAAGGTGCTGGCAACGCCGTAGGAGCCATAGGCGCCCCCGTCGATCACGTTCTGGAGCTGCATGGCTGTGATCGTTCCGTCCTTCTTCACGCCGGTCTTGAACTTCATCAAGACGGGGTGGCGGCCGCGGTGGCAATAGAACACCTCTTCCCGGGTCAGGCAGATCTTTACCGGACGATCGAGAAGGAGGGCCGCCTTGGCAGCCGCAATCTCATGAGCGAAGGGATCGCTCTTCCCGCCGAAGCCTCCGCCGTTCGGACTGGCAATGACCCGAATCTGCGCGCGCGGCATCTCCAGCACTTTCGCCAGGGCAAGATGCACGTAGTGGGGCGTTTGGGTACTCGACCAGACCGTCAGTTTTCCCTCAGGATCCTTGGTGGCGACCACGGCATGCTGCTCAATAGCCAGGTGGGTGTTTCCCTGATAGAAAAAAAGATCTTCGAAAATTTCGTCCGCCTCTGCGAAACCCGCCTCCACGTCTCCAAAGTCAAATGCCACGCGTTTGTGAATGTTTCCTTCTTCACCGTAATCGTGAATCCGCGGCTCAGGCGTCGCAAGGGCTTCCTCCGGATCGGAAATTGTGGGCAAGATCTCGTAATCGACGTCGATGAGGTCGAGGGCCTCAAAAGCGGTCAGTTCCTCCCGCGCGATTACGGCGGCAACAGCATCTCCGACGTGCCGGACATGATCGACAGCAAGGGCGTGCTCGTCCTGACTCACTGGTAGAATCCCGTATTTGATCGGGAGGTCCTTTCCCGTCAAGACCAGGTACACACCGGGGTGAGCCAGCGCTCTCGATGTGTCGATTTTCCGGATGCGCGCATGCGGATGTGGCGATCGCAGGAGCTTGCCATACGCCATACGCCGCAGGAAAATGTCATCCGCGAAGACTGTCTGGCCGGTCACCTTCGCCCTGGCGTCGACCCGTCGTCGAGGCACGCCAATAACCCGCGCTTGATCCGTGCCTGGCCTCGAATCGCCGGCGACCGGATTTGATGGATTCGATTTATCGGATTTGTCGGGCAAACCCCCTCCTCAACTCCTCGATAATCTTGTAGGCCAGATTCTACTCGGCGGACTTGTTCCGCTTCGCGATTTCGATCATCGCAGCTTCGACGGCGTCGAATATCTGGAGATAACCCGTGCAGCGGCACAGATTTCCCGAAAGCGCTTCACGGATCTGATCGCGACTCGGATGAGGATTCTCATCCAATAACGATTTCGCTGTCAGGAGAATGCCGGGGGTGCAATAGCCGCACTGTGCGCCGCCAAGGTCGGCAAAGGCCTCCTGCAAAGGATGCAGGTTTCCGTCAGATACAAGGCCTTCCACCGTTTCCACTTCCCGCCCGTCGCACTCGACAGCCAGTACGAGACACGAGAGCACGGGCTTGCCATCCAAAATAACGGCGCAGGCCCCGCACTCTCCGAGCTCACATCCGTGCTTGGTTCCGGTGTGGCCTAGGTCCTCCCGAAGCACTTCAAGCAGGGTTTTGTAGGGGGCGAAAGAAACATCAACTTCCTCACCGTTTAGCGTGATTCTGATTTTGGCTGTCTTCTCGGATTCAATGGGTAACTTGGACCGGGTCGCCACGTGGGCTCACCTCAGGGGCTCTTGGCGCAGTTGCCGCCGCTTCATTCTATATCGATTTAAGCTTAGGATAGGGCAGGCAAGTCGCACAGTGATTGAAGTCACACACAATCGTGACGATCGTCACATGGGGTGTGAGCGTAGAGCAATGCCGCAATCCGGGCCATCTTCGCTTTTGAACTCCCTCGGTTCGCCAACGAATTGTCTTGCTGTTCGTCGCGCAAGAAGTTCCTCGTCATTCAGTGCTGAGTCAAAATCCAAATAATCCACACCCGGGAACGGGGAGATACGTCCTTCTTCGGTCCGCAATGAAACCAAGGACAATTACTGCTCGAATAGGTGGTCGAAAGCTGTGACGCTAGTCACTGATATTTCATCGCCGACGCGTCCAGACTCCAAACGGTATCGAAAAAGCTGCCTTCCTCGATCCTGCTCGAATTGCGGATTGACGAAAGGTTCTTGATACAAGGAGCGAATAAGAGAATGGCGACGAAGCCCCACGGCGCACTTTCGGAGAGCACTCTCGTAGGCGTGGTTGGAAGCGGAACCATGGGAGCGGGCATCGCGCAGGTGGCGGCGCTTGCCGGACATCCCGTCGTGCTGTATGACACCCGGACCGATGCGGTGCCGAAAGCGATTCAAGGCATCCGCCAGAGCCTTGAGAAACTGGTCTCGAAACAAAAACTTTCATCGGAGGCCGCCGAGGGCGCGTCGGCGCGATTGCGTGCCGCATCAAGTCTAAACGAGCTCCGCGGATCGGCAATTGTCATCGAAGCCGTCGTGGAAGATCTCGAAGTCAAGCGGCGGCTATTTGCGGAACTTGAAAATGTAGTGGACGCGAAGTGTATTCTCGCCACCAACACTTCCTCTTTGTCCGTGACGGCGATTGCTGCGGCGCTCAGAGCGCCTCAACGCCTGGTGGGGATGCACTTTTTCAATCCGGTTCCGGCGATGGAATTAGTGGAAGTGATTAGCGGCATGGCGACGGATTCCGAACCTTTGACGATTGTCCACGCAACGGCCTCGGCCTGGGGCAAAACTCCCGTCTACACGAAGTCAACGCCCGGCTTCATCGTGAATCGCGTCGCCCGGCCATATTACGGAGAGGCACTGCTCCTGCTGGCCGAGCAAGCGGCGACTCCCGCCACAATTGATGCGGTGATGAGGGAAGCCGGTGGATTTCGAATGGGTCCGTTCGAACTCATGGACCTCGTTGGACTCGACATCAGTCTTGCCGTGAGTCAATCGATATTCGGCTCCTATTTTGGCGACCCGCGCTACCGGCCTTCGCTGATCCAACAGGAAATGGTTCGCGCCGGTTTTCTCGGGAGGAAGAGCAAGCGCGGATTCTACGAATATGGCGAAAACGCAGTCGCGCCGCCGCCGGACACAGAACCGCCTGCACCAAGGCCGGAGCGTGTCACGCTATTGTCGGCGGGATCTCTGGCGGAATCTTTAGCCAAACGTTTGACTGAGTCGGGAGTGACAATTGCCCGCGGGCTCTCGCGAACGGACTACGGGAATTCGGTCGAAGTGGGAGACGCTATTCTGGCCGTCACCGACGGGCGTAGCGCGACACAGAGGGCGTATGAAACCGGGCATCGGAATTTTGTGGTCGTCGATCTAGCTCTCGACTACCTGAAGGCTACGCGCCTGGCGATCACGAAGGCGAGCGGGTGCGATGCGGGCGCGTACCTCTCGGCGGTCGGGCTCTTGCAAGCTGCGGGCTATGCGGTTTCCCGTTTGAGAGATGTGCCCGGTGTCGCCGTCATGCGAACCGTCGCCATGCTGATCAACGAAGCAGCCGATGCCGTAAATCAGGGCGTAGCCACGGTCGCGGACGTGGACACGGCCATGCGCAAGGGAGTCAATTATCCGCGGGGACCTTTGGCTTGGGGGGATGAGCTGGGTATCGAGACGATTCAGAAGGTGCTCACGAATCTAGCTGTCCATTACAGCGGAGATCGCTACCGCGTTTCCCCTAGGATCCGTCACCTGGTATGGAGCGGAGGCACATTTGGGGGCGCATCCGTTGACTGAGGCGAGTCAAAACAGGAGAGACTCCCGAGCGGCGCGGAATTACGATGCGACCGGCACGGCCTTTGGATGCTATGGCCGAGCCTTGCGGAACACGCCAGGATGGTTTGCAAGATTCAGGACTGCCCGCGCCGGGCCATATTTCGTTTGACGCCTATAGATGTATTATAGTACTGTAATGCGTATTAAGGAGGGCGCCCATGGAAAGCTCACCACGCATCTCGGAACGCGGGGATAAGATGCCCCTCAATCTCGGAACTACTCTGCGCGACTTGGTTCTCGACACGCCGGCAGCCGCGCGAGTCTTCGAATCACTTGGAATGGACTACTGTTGTGGCGGCAGCCAGACACTTGCGGAAGCCTGCAAGGCGGCGAACCGATCGACGCAAGAAGTGAGTGCGGCGCTCCAGAAACTTGATTCCGCTCCTTCCGAAAGAG
>JBGPOG010000450.1:0-4261 GCA_041487935.1 Chthonomonadia bacterium
ATGGTATGGCGTGACCATGCAGGAACCAGGAATCAGCCGGATTCTAAGCTACCGAATGCCCGCCGAAGCCGTAGTCTCCGAGCCAGTAGAAGCCGTTAGTGTCTCAAAAGGATAAGCCGGTATGAACGGAATAAACGGAATGGAAGGAGCCGAGCTAGAGGACTTGCTACACGTTGTCGTGGGGGCCTGTTATGAGGTGAGCAACATTCTCGGTGCAGGATTTCTTGAGAAGGTCTATGAAAGAGCATTGCTCGAAGAGCTTTGGCTCCGCGGTATTCGAGCAGAGTCACAAGTGCCAATTCATGTCACTTACAAAGGTAAGCTTGTAGGCGAATACCTTGCCGACATACTTGTAGAAGGTAAGTTGATCGTGGAGCTAAAATGCTGCGAACGCTTAGCGGACGAACATACCGCACAGTGCATTAATTACTTGCGCGCAACAGGTAAGCAACTGCTTCTACTTGTCAATTTTCAGAATCCACGAGTTGAGTGGCGCAAAATCGTTCCTCGTCGAGATTCATCCCGTTAATCCCGTTCATAACGACTTTCCATCATGATCATCGGTGTTGATACCGGCGGTACTTTTACGGATTTTGTCTTCATCTGGCCTGACGGCCGGCTGGCGATCGCAAAGGTTCCGTCCACCCCGACGGATCCCTCAGAAGCAATCGTCAGGGGCCTACCGCAAGAATTGCGCGGTTCAGAATTCTCGATCGTTCACGGAACCACAGTCGCCACGAACGCCTTGCTCGAGCGCAAGGGCGCCAAAACTGCGCTGATTACCTCTCAGGGCTGCCGTGACGTGTTGGAAATTGCCCGGCAGACACGCGAGGAGCTCTATTCCCTCTGTCCTAAACCACGGAATCCACTTATCCCACGTTCTCTTCGGTTCGAAGTTCCGGAACGGCTCGACTGGCAAGGCTGGCCCATCACACCATTAGATGGCAATGCAGTTGAACGCGTCCTCGACCAGATACGCAGCTCAGGCGTTGAGTCGATCGCCGTCTGCTTTCTATTCTCATTCCTGAACCCGCAACACGAACTAGAAGTCAAGCGGCGCGCAATGAAGCGCGGTTTTCGGATATCGATCTCCAGTGAGATCGCACCTGAATACCGTGAATACGAGCGGGCGAGCACGGTCTGCGCTAACGCGTGCGTCGCGCCGGTCATGGTGAAATACATCGAACGCCTCGAGCAGCGTATTCGTTTGTGCTCGTCCTCGAGCCCTGAAGTTCGCCTTTCAATCATGCAGTCTTCCGGCGGTACGCTGCGGGCTGACGAAGCGTCCGCGCAGGCCATAAAGACCGTGCTCTCCGGGCCGGCGGGGGGACTGATTGCGGCAGTTCATGTGGCACGAGAAGCGGGATTCCGCAAAATCATTACATTCGATATGGGCGGCACGTCAACGGACGTCGCGCTGGTCGATGGCGAACCCGTTACGGTCCGAAACGGCGAGGTTGCGGGTATTCCGCTGTTGACCCCCATGCTGGACATCCACACCGTCGGCGCCGGAGGAGGCTCGATTGCACGGATCGATGCGGGCGGTGGATTACGCGTCGGGCCGCAGAGCGCCGGAGCCGATCCCGGTCCGGTGGCCTACGGGCGCGGAGACCTGCTGACGGTGACCGATGCGAATGTACTTCTCGGGCGCCTTCCGGCGAGCACCAGACTCGCCGGTAGCCTCGGACTCGATGTCAAAAGAGTTGATATGGCATTCAACGAATTTGCCGCGCATCTCAATCTCAATTCCCGGCTGGCTGCCGAGGGTATCGTCGAGGTCGTCAATTCCCAACTGGCCCGGGCTCTGAGGCACATCTCCGTCGAGCGCGGTCATGATCCTTCGACGTACACTTTGGTCTCGTTCGGCGGCGCGGGTGGGCTGCACGCCTGTGCGCTCGCGGAATCACTTGGTGTTAAGCGGATACTGGTACCGCGCTTTCCAGGCGCGTTTTCAGCGCTTGGACTTGCATTGGCGGATGTTCGGAGGGAGTATGTTCAGTCCATTTTTCTCGATGCGGACCCAAGTCATCATGGCACAATAACCAAGATCATCGGAGATATCTCAGAGCGAGCGTTGCGCGAGATCGCCAGCGAACGGATTCCTCGCGGTAGGATTATGGTGCAGCCTTTTGTGGAAATGCGGTACAAGGGCCAATCATATGCTCTCAGGGTTCCTTACCGGTCGGGCCTAAAGGCAAGCGGGCAGCAATTCCACCGTGCCCACAAGGCGCGATATGGCCACGCCGATCCGAGCCAGCCAGTCGAATGCGTTTCCGCCGGCCTTACCGCGTCCGGCAAGCGGCACGTGCCGAGAATACAATTCGACTTACCTCCAACACCTGGCAATGCGACCGAAGCCATTTCGGTCGTTTGGGATAACAAGAGCATCAAGTCGCCTCTTTACCATCGTGGCTCTCTCTCCAGCGGCCAGCAATTGGCCGGTCCGGCAGTCATTGTGCAAACGGACGCTGCCACGTGGATCCCGCCCGGCTGGCGAGGGGAAGTCGACCGCCACGCGAATCTTATCATGGAGATTTGACCGTTGTCACGATTCAACCGGCCTGCTTCTCAGAAACGTGAATGGTCTTGTCGCTCTAACGTCAACGGCAAAGTCAATAGCAGATCTACGGGATGACGCGGACTCCACGAATTGCTTCAAATCAAGGCCGCACGGGACGGCGTGGACGTTACCAATTGCTTCAAATCTACACCGGCTTTCGCGCGTGGTAAGTTGCTCCGGATGATGCACGCGCTAAGCTCTCCTCGTGTCCTTTGAAATCGAGTAATTCTCCCTGACGTACCACCCCTCAAGATCCTACAGTTGTTCGCCAATAATTAGCCATAGACTTAGGAGGCTTCGCAATGAGCACTCTCGTATCCATACCGGATCATTATCGAATAGAAGAAACCATACGGCGTGATTGCTACACGTCTACATATCGCGCCCTCGACGATCGTACGGGCTGCCAGGTCATTATTAAAGCCGTTCAACCCCTAAGCTGGCTAGACGCTACAGAGACGGCCAATCGCAACCTCAGCTTGCGCAACGTTTTCAATTGCCTTAGCGCCACTGAGAATTCGTGCCTTCGCACAAGCCGATTGATCGACGCAGAAAACAGCGGACTTCTTGCCGTGCGCGATTATGAGAACGCCCCGACACTTCGCGCGCGGATAGACCGTCACAGGCTCCTATCCGTCGACGAAGCACTTTGGATCGCTCTTCAGGCTGGAGAGGCGCTCGATTCCATTCGGAGGTGCGGAAGCAGCCACGGGTCCGTCACACCGGAGAACCTGGTCATCCAAAGTGACGGCTCACCGATTATTCTTGACCCGGCGTTCCGCCATTCAGTGAGTGCGGTCAACATAGCAGGCACTGCGTGCCGGTTTGCGCCAAGAATGGGCCGGCGAGGCGATGTTGCGCAGTTGGCTGCAACACTTTTTGAAGGCCTGACCGGCGTCACGGCCTCTGCGCGCGCGATTAACGCCGCGCGGGAGCTGCCTGCACGAACCAGATATGCCTTGAGCCGGGCGTTTACATCCGAGAAGTATCTGTCCGGCGCGGAGTTTACGGCAGCCCTTTCGCCCCGGAGCCAGACGAGCGCGTTCCGGCTGGTTTGGCGGCCTGCGGCGGCCGCCGGGCTCCTGGGATCTCTCGCAACGATCGGGGGATATGCAAGCTCGGAACGTCGCGACCAGGCCAAGGTCTCGGCAATCGCCGTTCAGACAGTCAATCCGGATCCTATTCCCAGTGTGGCCGCCGTCCCCATCACGGATCAAGACAAGCGCGTAGTCCAGCTCGCCTTCCGTCGCCACGGTACGGCTGCGCTTTCCGATGCGACGATTGCTGAAATCTTCAGGCTAACAGACGCGCAGCGCGATGAAATTGACGCGATTCTGGGAGACCAACGATCGCGCGTTGCCGGCATCGTAGAGCGGGCAGCCGGCGGCAATTCAACCGACACTGGCGCCGAAATGAAGCAGATGCGCCACGAGATGAACCACAGAATACTGCGAACGCTTACTGAAAGCCAGCAGTTGGCCTGGGCAAACTCGAATACCGATTCCGCAGCTCCGGCGCCCGGCGAGCCAGTTCTATGAGTCCTGAGGAGCGTCGATCGCCGGCGCTCCTTCCTTGTGTCCATTAACTAAGGAGAACCCACATGAGCGATGAAACCACCGTACTTTCGGCCGAATTCCCCCGAAGCGTTCGCGGCTATTCCACGGTCGCAGTGGACGACTTTGTGCGCCAGATCGGCGATCG
>JBGPOG010000451.1:0-4259 GCA_041487935.1 Chthonomonadia bacterium
CCTGGACGAGCTGAAGCGACAGGGATTCGAAGGCAACATCTCGGTGGAATACGAGTACCGGATGGAAGATTCCTTGCCGGAGATAAGCCAGAGCATCGGGTATGTGCGGGGATACGGGGCTGAGAAGGGGAAGTAGGAGTTAACGGTTGGACCGATTTGTCCTTACTCCTGAGAACTACGACGGCGTTACGTCCGCGCTCATCGGCAACGGCGAGCTGTGCACGACGGTCGGTCCGACCGGATTCCACACGCCTCCGGAAGAACAGACTGAAATTGCCCATAAGTCGCAGCATTTTGTGATGGCGGGGAGGAGAAGGAGCGGCCCGCAGCATCCGTTGATCAACTTCGGGACGCTTACCTGCAAGATCGCAATCGACGGTCAAAGTGTTGAGCCGGTGACCAAGAAGCAGCGGATAAATCACTACAGCGGAGAAGTGAGATCATCGTTCAACTTTCCAGTCGCTCCGGACCTAGATCCACGGATTCCCCGCGATCCGGAAGCGCCAAGACTTCACAAGGTTTATCCGTCGCTCAGGGGCAGTACGGTTTGCCGAATTCATCTGAATCAGAATGCATTCTATGCCAGCTTAATTCTGATAAATCTGGACGATCGACCCCACGAAGTGGACGTTCGGATCGCGTATCAATTTGGCGAGTTGGATGCGATTCTCGAATCAATTTGCGAAGACGGAAGAGTTCGGATTTCCTACCGCGTCGACGAGCATCTCGGTGAGATTACCCATTACTCGACGAGTCGGAATCAACTGTTGAGCCGTCCGGCGAGTTCGATTGAAGTTCCGCTGGCTATGCAGAACACTCCCAAGGGCGCAGTTGCTGAGGGAACAACGACAATTACACGGTCTGATATGTGCTACGTGCGGGCACATGTAAGCTTCACGGATCGCATTCGATACCAATTCCCGATTGGTTTCGATGAGAATCGCCCGATTGACGATGCCAACGAAGAGAGTTGGTATACATATACGAAGCGGAGCGATGTCCATACCGGAGATAAAATCGTTGATGAATTCCGCAGAATTTCCCTCTACACCCTCCGCTGCCAAACCACTCCCTGGTCTATCCCGCCCACCGTCTCCGAGCACTATTGGGGGGCGGGGACGTTTCATGATGAGATGTATCCGTTCCTGGGCCTTCTCTCCTCGAACCACGCGGAGCTGGCTGAACGCGTGCCGTATTTCCGGCTGAGCACACTGCCGCAGGCGATGCAGCGAGCGCGAGGGAAGGGGGCGCTCTATCCGTGGAGCAGCACGGAGTACGGCGAGGAGCGAGACCCGAATGGGCTCTGGCTCGCGGAGCGGTTTCATCTTGGACAGTTTGCCGTCTGCATCTGGATGCTCTGGCTGTACAATCAGGACCGCGTGCAGCTAGATGATCTCTATCCGGTGCTAAAAGAGATAGCGCGGTATTTCGAGCTGAATATGCTGGAGCGTGACCCCACAGGCAAGTTGGGAACAAAGCCGTGCGTGGACTTCGATGAATCGGTGGGAGAAGTCAAGAACGGTCCGTTCACGATTTGTGCTGCAATTGCAAGTTTCGAATACGCCGCCAACGCGGCGGAAATCCTGGGTAAAGATACCGAGCGGATTCCGCGATGGCGATCGCTGGCGTCAGAGTTGAGGCAAAATCCTCTGACGATGGACGATGGACGATGGACGATACCGGATGGCAAACCGCTTCACTATTCGGTTCTCGGGCCAATCTTTCCATTCCGCATCGAGGTCGACAGCCCGGTTGCCCTCGCGACTGCGGCGCACATCCATGAAGTTTGCCGATCGACAAGGGGATGGAAGCCTGGATTCTCGGAGGTATTCGAAGGATCGAATTGGATGTGGACGGCCGCACATCTCGGCATCGTCCACGCGCTGCAGGGGAACGGAGACCTTGCCTGGGAGGCCATCAAGGCCGCTCCGGAGAGCGCCGGGCCGTTCCTCAGCCCGAACGAGCACGTGGATAAGGACAGCGTCGTTCACGTTCCCTGGTTCACGACCGGCTGCGGGGGCTGGTTATACGCGCTCAATTGCCTCTTCGTCCAGGTTGATGAAGAAGGTGCAAAGCTCTTGCCGGCCGTTCCTTCCGCCCTGCCAAATGCGAAGTTCCGAGATCTGCGCGCGGATTACGGCGTGCTGGTTTCGGGCGAATTCCGGGACGGACGTCTCATTTCCCTCTCAGCGCGGGCCCCGCAGCCGCTCCTATGGCGTTTCCGTATTCCTGCAAAGTACATCCAACAAAACAAACCGGCAGGGAGAATCGTCAAAATGGATACGCCGTGGCTGGAGATCGAGATGGATGTGCTCGGAAGAGAGAACACGTCATTGTTAACCTACTTTGACCCAGCAATTCATTGAGACCTTCCCGTCACCCAACTACGTTCATCCGCGTTCATCTTCGGTTCAAGAGGATCGTTATATGCCGGACTTGTTGGTGAACTTATTGCAGCTTCCGCCGCTTGAGGCGGAAGTCCATACGATGCGAGATTGCGGGATCATTATCCGGCGCGCAAACGCGCACGAAATCTCTCGCGTCCGAATCTTCGTTGAGACTTATTGGGGAGTGGGTTGGGGCGACGAGATCAGCGTCGGTTACGCGAACAAGCCGATTTCCGTACATATAGCTATAAGGGCTGGCGAAATAATCGGTTTTGCAGCCTACGAGTGTACGCGGCGCGGGTTTTTCGGGCCGACGGGCGTAGCGGAAAATGAGCGCGGCAAGGGAGTCGGCAGGGCTCTGCTGATCGCCGGGTTGTGGGGACTTCGTGAGATGGGCTACGTTTACGGCATCATCGGTGGCGCGGGACCCGTGGAGTTTTATACCAAGGCGGTTGGCGCCACAGTAATTCCGGATAGTGTGCCTGGTGTGTATGCAGATCCGCTCAACAGGCGCGAGAAATAACCCGGATTCATAGCCGATCCCATATTACTAGCGGAATATAGACGTATGGCATCGAGACACTTGCGAATTGTCATTCTATGTATGATCAGTGTCCTGGCAACTGCTGGGACGCCGCCTTTTGCCGAGCCTGGGAATTCTCCCAAGATCCAGGAATATGCATCGAGATTCGATCGAATGAACCAGCGCGTAAACGGCGGGATGGGGTTTTGCGGATCGCTGAACACGAACGGAGAGCTGGCGTGGGGTGAAGCATTCATCCAACTGGGCTACATAGAAATGTACCGCGCAACGCGGGATAGGGCGTACCTCGACAGCTTTATCGAGCACTTCGATAAAGTCCTTGCAAGCCGTGATGACCGCCACCGCCGGATCGACTATTACCGGAAGGCCCCCGTAGCCGGCTGGGGCTCTAACGAGTTTTCCAAGAACCATTGGCACGTTTGGGCGGTGCATACGGGCGTCATCTGCCTGGCGCCTGCCGAATTCGTGCGAACGGTGCGGGGGGTGCGCAAGCTGCGACAGGCGTATGGCGCCAAGGCTGACGAATACCTGGCGCGAATTACCGAATCCTTCGCCGCACACGACCGCGATTGGCGCGAAGGTCCAAATCCGGGAGAAGGATACTATGTCGATCCTTCCATCGACAGCTTCCCATTGCCGTTAAATCAACAGAATGCATTGGGGAGCGTCTGCGTCGAACTCTATCAGATCACCCGCGACCATCAGTACAAAGACAGGGCTGCGAAACTGGCTCTGTTTTTCAAAAACCGGGTCCGCAAGACTCCCGACGGAGCTTACGAATGGTTTTACAGGCCACCAGCAGACGCAACGGGCGGCGAGTGCGAGGACATCTCCCACGCATCGATCAACGTGGACTTCGCGACACGCTGCCGATGGGCGCACATTGTTTTCAACCAGAAAGATATGATCGCATTCTCAAAAACCTGGACGACGAAGGTCCGTCGAGGTCCAGGCGAATTCGCCAACACGATTTGCGGCCAGGGCGGGCCGAACACTCATATGCCTCAAGCGGTCGGCCGCTGGCTGGACCTGTGCCAGTTCGACAAGACCATTCTCGCGGATGCGCGGAAGGCGTTTGCTTCAGTAGATGAGGAGAAGGCGAACGGCGCAAACATGCTTGGTATTGCAAAACTGGCTCGTTGGGAGCGCCAGATTAGGCAGAAGGGTCCTCAGACGCAGGATCCGGAACCCGATACGAGCGATGAGAAAGGGGCGAAATGAAGGCGGAGATCGAGGGATTGTACCCGGGCGACCCGGTTATCGTGGATGAACAAGGGCGGCGCATCAGCCTGATCGTCCGACTGATGCCGGAGACGCCTCGTGAAGTC
>JBGPOG010000452.1:0-4257 GCA_041487935.1 Chthonomonadia bacterium
CGTTGTTGTCGTTGTAATGACGGTTTCGCGACGTTGTTGTCGTTGTAATGACGGTTTCGCGACGTTGTTGTCGTTGTAATGACGGTTTCGCGACGTTGTTGTCGTTGTAATGACGTTATTGAGACACTACACTAGGATCAAACGATCTTTACAGATTCCCCCGTTTTCGACGACGTGTAAACCGCATCCAGGATCTTCATCACGTCGAGCGCCTGGTCGCCGGTAGGAATCGGCTGCTTGTCCAATCGGATGCAGTCCACGAAGTGCTCGACGCATTTGTCGTGGCTCACGACGTTTGGAAATTGCGGCGTGATATCGGTCTTTTGGCCGAACTTCTCTGTGAAGATCCTTAGCGGCTCCAGCGTTCCTCCGGCTTTATCGCCGTAGACCTCCGCATACATCCGGTCTTTCTCGATGTGCTGCGCCCATGAGGCTTCCATCGCGAGCACGGCGCCGTTCTTAAAACGAATCTGCGCGACCGCCAGGTCCTCGACGTCGAATTTGCCGCCCTTGATGTGGGTTCCCCAGGCGCCCAGTCCTTTGCCTTTAGGGCCGAACTTGGCGAATGTCGTTCCGAATACCGACGAGGGCTTCGGGTTGCCCATCAAATAGAGCGTAAGGTCCAGGGCGTGCACTCCGATATCGATGAGCGGTCCGCCGCCGGCAAATTGCTTTTGCGTAAACCAGCTCCCCATGCCGGGGATTCCGCTGCGGCGGATCCAGGCGCACCGCGCATAGTAGATATCTCCCAATTCGCCTGCCTCGATGTACTGCTTTAAGACCTGGGCGTCTCCGCGAAACCGGTTATTCATACCGACCATGAACTTGGTCTTCGCCTTATATGCGGCCTGGACGATCTTCTTTCCCTCTTCCGCATTGACGGACAGCGGCTTTTCGCACAGCACGTGGCAGCCCGCCTGGAGCGCGTCGACAGCGACCTTCGCGTGCAGATGATTCGGCGTGCAAACCGAGATCGCATCGAGTTTCTCCTGGTCCAGCATCACCCGGTAATCGCTGAACACTTTTTTTACGCCGAATTCGGCGGCGAGCTTTCCGGCGCGATCGGTATCGAGATCGCAGATCGCCTCGATCTGCGCTGCCGGACATTTGCTGTAACCACGGGCGTGGAACGCGCCGATCCCCGCGCCGATAATCCCGACGCGAATTCGGTCTGATTTCTTTACTCTGTTAGGCAATCGTTTCCTCCAAGTTAACGGCAAAGCTGAAAGTTGTGATCTTGCAGGAAGAACTCCTGCAATACGAGCGGATCGATACCGCTGATACAATTGTAACCGAAGCGTAATATGGTTTCGTTGACCGCCCCGAGTCCATTATGCTAGAATCCGGTCACTCGCATAACAAGTTCAACGTATCTTTGAGGTGAAAACCAGGAATCCGACCGAGTAACAATGGCGCTTGTACAGTACCGGTGGGTTTCCTCCGATCTTTATTTATTGGGCATTCGAATTGCACATCCCTGATTCGGCGATCAGTCCAGTGACTTCGATTGTAGCTGGAACGGCCATGATACCCGTCTGGTGCGCTTGCGGCCGGCGCGCCGGGCGCGATCTATCGACTCGCCAGGTTCCGCTGCTCTCCATAGGCGCGGCGTTTTGCTTTACGATCATGATGTTCAACGTCCCGGCTCCGGGCGGTACCTCTGTACACCCGGTCGGGGGCGTTCTACTGGCCGTGATGCTTGGCCCGTGGGCCGCAACAATCGGAATGACTGTTGCGTTGGTGATCCAGGCGCTGTTCTTCGGCGACGGCGGCGTGTTTGCCGGTGGAGCGAACTGCTTTTCGATGGCATTCGCAATGCCGTTTTCAGGATACCTTGCGTATCGCCTGATTGCAGGAAGGTCCGCCGTTCAATCACCAAGAAGGGCCGTTGCCGCCGGCGCGGGAGCCTATTTCGGGATCAACGTCGCGGCGCTCATTACGGCTACTATTCTGGGCATCCAGCCCTCGCTATTCCATGAGCCGAATGGCCACGCGCTCTATTTCCCGTTCGGTCTGGGGATAACGATTCCCGCAATTATGCTGCCGCACCTGGCGATCGCGGGTATCGCGGAAGCGGTGGTAACCGTCCTTGGCGTGCGATATCTTCAAACGGCCGGAATACCGCTTTACGATACCGCAGGCAATTCAGTGTCCCGGCGAGAATCCCGTGTCGAGCTAATGTGGATTGGGCTGGCCGCCCTGGCAGCTCTTTGTCCGATCGGCCTTCTGGCGCGCGGGGAGGCGTGGGGAGAATGGTCTGTCGGCGGAGTCGCGGCACGCGCCGGCTATGTGCCGGGCGCTGCCGGCAAGATTGCGGAAAATGGATGGAAGGGCTTCGGCCTTCTGCCGGATTACCTGAGCGCGCACGGACCCATGGCTTATGCCATTGCCGCAATCGCCGGCACCCTCATTATATTCGGAGTCTTCTTCTTGATCTCGCGCATCCTGAGAGTGATTGGATACCGGGGTGAGCTCCCAGAATTCAATAACAGCTCTATTGCACCCAAGGACAAGCCATTCAACGAAAATCTACCTGACTGGTTAACCGCCTCACCGTCTATCCAAAAGCCGTTACACGACGATGGACAGGTATTCTCACCGATAGAATTTCGCCGCCCGGCGGACTATATCGAGAGGTCCCTGGCAGGGATTTCCGAATCAATTCGGATTACTCTGGCCTCTGAACCGTATGCCGAACGGCCCGGCCTGCTACAAAGGCTGGACCCACGCGTCAAGATTGCTTCACTCTTCGCCCTTGTGGCAGTCACATCAGCCGTGCACCGGTTGCCTGCTCTCCTCGGTCTATACGGAATGGCAACCATATTCGCCGTGTCGTCGAGAATTTCACCCATGATGCTGGCTAAGCGGGTGTGGCTCTCGGTCCCGCTATTCACCGGCGCGATCGCACTGCCCGCAGCGCTTAACGTGATTACGCCCGGCAGACCGTTGGTGGTTCTCTGGCACGAGCCGTACCTCGCCATAACAGCGCCAGGAGTGGCATCTGCCGCATTATTAACGGTGCGAGTGGGAGTGGCGCTCTCATTCGTAGTGCTGTTAACCCTCACAACCCGGTGGCACGATCTGCTGCGCGGGCTGCGAGTTTTATTGGTGCCGAAAGCATTTATCCAGATCTTCACCATGACCTATAGATATGTCTCGGTTATGTTGCACACTGCCGGAGAGTACTTCGTGGCGCGAAAGAGCCGCATGACAGGTCTCACCGCGGCTAAGGAAGGGCGTCTATTCGCCGGCGCCCGCCTGGGAGCGCTATTCTGCAAATCGGTGGCTCTAACCGACGAAGTTCACTCCGCGATGATTTCTCGCGGTTGGATCGGAGAGACCCGAACGCTCGCAACGTTTTCAATCCGCAGGCGGGACGTATTATGGATGGCCACGATCACCCTGCTTTGTGTGGTAATAATGCTCACTGAGTTTGCTTGATTGGAGATTTCATGATCGAGCTCGACGCATCTCACAGAATGGTCGAAGAACCGGACGCAGTTCAGGAAATCACTCCGGCATTCCGCCTGGAGAATGTCTCATTCCGATACAGCGAAACCGCGGATGCGCTTTGCAGCGTGTCTGTACAAATTATGCCGGCAGAGAGCGTCGCGATCGTCGGCGCAAACGGAAGCGGCAAGTCAACACTGTTAAAGATTCTTGGCGGACTCGCATTCCCGACATCTGGTCGATTCGAAGCCTTCGGCAGCAAGATCGATGCCGTATCATTCCATCATCCGGAATTCGCCCATCAGTTCCGCCGCCGATTGGGCGTCGTATTTCAGAATTCGGACTCCCAGCTCTTCTGCCCAACCGTTCGGGATGAGCTTGCATTCGGGCCGCTGCACATGGATCTTCCGGTCGGCCAGGTCGAGCGGCGTATCGCCGAAGTCGCCGCTCTCATGGAGCTCGAACACCTGTTGGACCGCCCACCCTACCACCTCTCCGGCGGGGAAAAGAAAAAAGTGGCGATCGCCTCTATATTGACGATTGCCCCGGACGCGATTTTGCTCGACGAACCCACGAACGGATTGGACCCGCGCACTCAGCAGTGGCTGACAGAATTCCTCCGGCGCCTGAATCAAGCGGGAAAGACGATCGTCGTTGCGACGCACGATCTCTATCTGGTTTCCCACATCTCGTCCAGGGCCGTGGTGCTGAATGAAGCACATTCGATCGAGAAAATTGGCCCAGCAAGCGAGATATTGCAAGACTCCGGATTGCTCGCTCGAGTAAACCTCATCCACGAGCACGTCC
>JBGPOG010000453.1:0-4229 GCA_041487935.1 Chthonomonadia bacterium
GGCAAAATCCGCAGCGAATGCATTTCAGTGACTTTTCCGCGGCGATCTCCATCGTATCCTGTTTAGCCGTCATTGCAGAATTCCTAAAGTCCCCCTACAAACCGGCCAGGACTGAACAATGACTCGGGATCGAGCGCCTGCTTGATGCCCCGCATGATTTCGAAATCTCCTCGTGTGCCACCCCAAACGTCATGGATCTCCGATTTGCATTCGTCAGGGGCGGATAACCACACGAGGTGTCCGCCGGCTGGCGTGATCGAGCGAAGTCCGGCAAAAATAGGGCCGATCGCCGTACTATTTGGGACATCCGGAGGCACGAAGCCCACTTCCAAAATCCCGATCGGCACGTGCGCGATTAGCACCGGCTGGAAGGGCGCGAGTAGTTCGACTATCCGGCGGGAAACTGCAGGGAGTTCTGTCGGTTTAACGGTCATGCGATAGGAGATGCGGTTACCCGTTCCGGCAATGTGATGACGTAATTGGCCATCCGTCAGAGTCGGTTGTTCGTGCTTTAGGCCCGCTTTGTGCAACACGTGAGAGATCGATTCCTCTTGCCATGCCACCGCTTCGGAATTCCCGGCCAGGCCAACGAAGAGTTGTTTTTCAGGAATCGCTGCACTTAAGTAGACTGGCTGAAGCATTGCGCGGTGTACGGAAAGAGCCGCTTCGATCCCTTCGGCCACACCTTCGAATGAAAACGCGAGGTGCCGTTGTGTTTCGGGCAATGGGTTGGTCTTGAAGGCGGCCTCCGTAATAAGACCCAGAGTTCCCCAAGATCCTGCAAACAGCTTGCAAAGGTCGTAACCCGCCACGTTCTTGACAACCTTTCCGCCGCCCTTTACCACCGAAGCGTCCGCAAGCACAACTTTAACTCCCAGCAGACGATCGCGCGGAGTTCCGTATGCCGGCCGCCAGAGTCCGGTTGAGTTCGTGGCGACAATTCCGCCCATCGTCGCTCGATCCGGAAACGGCGCATCGATCGGCAGGTACTGGTTTGCTCCAGCCAGTCGGACTTGTAGCTCCGCCAATGTAATACCGGCGCCCGCGGTTACAACCATGTCGTCCGGGGAGAACTCGAACGCTTCGGTAAGTTTCTTGGTGCTGCAGGCGGCCCATCGTTCCGCAAGCAGACGGTTCCCTTCATTGGCGCGTGTTCCCCCGCCAAACGGTACGATGCGAAGGGCATTTGCTCGGCACCATCGGACAACGGATACCGACTCCTCGGTTGAAGCAGGTTCCGCGACCGCGACCGGGTCGAAGCCGTCCAGCCGGAAGTTTTCGTATCCGCAAGCTGGCGGATTCAAGCAGGCCGGAGCATCGGAAGAATTCGGGTTCGTGAAATTCATCACAATTGGAACTTTAAGGAAAACTAAGGTGTTATGAACTTAACAGGGAAATGAGTCGTCCATTCAGCAAATGCTTCCGTATTTAGACTGTGTCGTACGAGGATTGATTTGCCGGACGATTGCTGAAAGTTTACCCGCAATAAGGGGCGGGCATGTGGAATACCTTAACTGTTCGATTTGCAGATTAGAGGTATAGCGGTCGAGAACCAACCCCGAGCAGGGTATCCGAACCGGCAGCCCTTCATCCCTAGAATGTTGAGCTAGTGCGAGCGGAAAGGGCGGGATATTCCCGCGGAGTGATAGACACCGATGAGACTCTCGAGAGAAGGCTGGATAATCGTTCTGATCGGCATCGCCGATCTGGCGACCACCCTGCTATGGGTAAACAACCATGGCGCGCAGGAGGCAAACCCCATTTTCCGCCGCTATTTGGACATGGGGCCGATCTGGTTTTCGTTAATGAAAATGGTGATGCTGCTGTGTCCCGTCTTTCTTCTGGAGTGGGCTCGACGGCGCCGGCCCCTTTTTGCAACCTGGGGCTCGCGCTTTGCCATCGCCGCGTATCTGTCGCTGTATCTCGTCGGAGTTGTGAAATTGAACCCGCAGTTCTTGGACCCGGGATCGATGTATCCTCCTGATTCGACTTTTGCGCGGATGGATAGCGGATTGCAGACCGATCGGGTTAACGCTGAACCTGCACCGGTCAGCCTTGAAGGTATGCCTATCACTCAGTTGCGATTTTTGAGATACCACGGTAAGTACGCCGATCGCATGGATTAGGCAATCTCGATTCCGCGCTAAACATAAGCGCCTCGCGGCCTCCATTTGACTTCGACACATGATTTGGACGTTGGGAAGAGCTTGCCGGGGTTGCACAGCTCGTTTCGATTGAAAACTGCGCGAACTCGTTCCATCAGCGCGATGTCTGCTTCAGAAAACAGGAGCGGCATCGCGTCGATTTTCTCGATGCCGATCCCGTGCTCGCCCGTAATCGACCCGCCCACGCGGATGCACAGTTTGAGGATCTCTCCCCCCGCCTCCACCACCCGCCGGAGCTCGTCCTTGTCCCGCTCGTCGAACAGCACGCACGGGTGCAGGTTGCCGTCTCCGGCATGGAAGATGTTGCAGATCCGGATTCCATACTTCTTGGAAATCTCCCCGATCTCCCGCAAGACCTCAGGCAGCTTGCTTCGCGGGATGACCCCGTCCTGGGTCACGATGCTCGGAGCAAGCCGGCCGGCCGCGCCAATTCCCTTCTTCCGCGCCATCCACAGCCGCGCGCGGTCTTCAGGAGTGGCGGCCGTGCGGACTTCGCGCGCCTTGTTCTGGGAACAGATCTCCTTCACTCGCGTGGCATCCGTCTCCAATCCCGCCTCGAACCCGTCCAGCTCGATGATGAGCACCGCGGCCGCGTCCTTCGGGAAGCCCATGTGGAACGCATCTTCGATCGCCTGGAGAATGAGCTGGTCGATCATCTCCAGCGCGGCCGGAAGAATCCCCGCTGCAATGATATCGGAAACGGTCTGCGTGCAGTCATCGATCGTGTCGAAAATCGCCAGAAGGGTCCGGTAAGCCTGGGGCAGGGGAGTAAGCCGCACGGTGACCTCTGTCACGATCCCAAAGGTCCCTTCGGAGCCGACCACCAGTCCCACCAGATCGTAGCCGGGAGAATCCTCCGCCTCGCCGCCAAGATCGACGATCTGCCCCTCCGGCAGCACCATTCTTAGGCCCGTGATGTGATTGGTCGTCACTCCGTATTTCAAGGTGTGCGGCCCGCCGGAGTTCTCCGCCACATTCCCCCCAACCGTGCATGCGCCCTGGCTGGAAGGGTCCGGCGCGTAGTGCAGGCCGTCCTTGGCGACGGCCTTTGTCAGGTGGATATTGACGCACCCCGCCTGCGCGATGAGCCGCCGGTTGTCGAGATCGATCTTGAGGATCTGGTTCATCCGCACCGTCGAGATAACTACACCGCCGTGGATCGCGGTTGTCCCGCCGGACAGTCCGGTCCCTGCGCCTCGTGGAATGAACGGAACTCTAAGCCGGTTGCAGAGCTTCACAATCTCCGAAACGTGCTCCGTGCTCCGTGGCAGCACGATGACCGTAGGCGCGGCCTTCTCCACCGTATATGCATCACAATCGTATACACGGATTTCGGCGCGGTCGGTTAGCACGGCCTCCGGGCCGATTATTGCGGCCAGCTCGCGGGTGAGGGTGTGGAGGTCGATCTGAGGGAGAGAGGCGGTTGCGTTCATAACGGTAGTATAGCAGAACAGCCGGGGGCTGCGGTTCCTGGATCGGACGACGACGAAGCTACCGGTGCGACTTGGAGTCGCACCGTAACGATCCAATTTAGCGGCAAGCCGCCAGTCATGCCCTCACATACTGAAGGCTTGGCGGGCGGCTTGTCAGCTACAATGATTTGTTAGGTTGTTAGGCCGCATTCGCTCCTACTCCCGTTGCAGCTTTCGACTCCAAGACTGCCGCAACCACGTGGTGATTTTCGTAAAAGCATAATGACCGAACTGAGTGGATGCCTGTTTGATTGATGACCTGATAGCTGTATTTAAAGCGTCAACAAGCTCTGGCAAGGAAACGCTCGGTACCAGCCGCCGTCATCAGGCTCAACATTTCAACACTGGCGAGACGGGGCTCGGCGGTCTGCTTTCCATGCAATCAGACTGCGCGATAATAGGTTATTGCGCGGAGAAGGAGTAAAGCTATGCCTCATCCACGGCTTTCAGCCGATGAAGCGGTCGATTCGTTTTGGGGCTGGGCCGGCTAGGCTTGCGGCGAGCCTGTATGGCGGAGTATAGTGCGTTGTGAGGTTCAGGGAGTTGCGCGCATGACAGCTATTCGAACCCAAACTGAAGAAGAATCGCTGAC
>JBGPOG010000454.1:0-4212 GCA_041487935.1 Chthonomonadia bacterium
CGTCATTTCGAGCAATTGATGCTGCCGGCAACACGTTGCGTGTAATGACAAAACGCAGCATTTCCGTCATCCCGAACCGTCATTTCGAGCAATTGATGCTGCCGGCAACACGTTGCGTGTAATGACAAAACGCAGCAATTCCGTCATCCCGAACCGTCGTTGTGAGGGACCTGCTTTTGACGTTTGTCCTTAGGAGCAAGTAACTACGATTCGGCATTCTCCCTGGCCCTATATTGTCGCCACCGCCCGGACAGTTGTTCTTAAAGGTTCGCCAGTTTTTCCATTACGGTCACCAGTGATTGCGTCCCGTAATCTCCGTGGCCTTCAGATTCCACCGACGTGAAGAGCTGGTTCGCCAACATTGCTCCAGGAACCGATACACCAAGCTCAGAAGCAGCCTCCATCACCAGCCGGAGGTCTTTCTGCTGGAGCTTTACCATGAATCCGGGAGCGAAATCGTGTGAGGCCATCTTTGGCCCCAGGACGTTGATCACCCATGATCCCGCGGCGCCGGCGCCGACTGCTTCAATCATCGTCATCGGATCAAGCCCGGCCTTCTTCGCGAAGGCCACGGCTTCCGCGCAGGCGACCAGGTTGCCGGCGATCGCAATTTGGTTGCAGAGCTTCACCATCTGCCCCTGACCATTCCCACCGCAGTAGACCAATCGCTTTCCCATCGCTTCAAAAATCGGACGGCACTTGTCGAACACTTCGCGCTTACCGCCCGCCATGATCGAAAGCGTGGCTTCGATCGCTCCTTTTTCACCGCCTGAGACCGGCGCGTCCAGCATTTCAACCCCGCGCGCGGCAAGATCGGCAGCAATTGACCGGGTCGCCTTCGGAGAAATCGTGCTCATATCGATCACGACCATACCTGGCCTGGCAGATTCAACGATCCCATCCTTGCCGAGGATAACCTGCTGCACGTCCGGCGTGTCGGAGACGATCGTGATGACGACGTCTGATACAGATGCTACACCGCGCGGAGATTCCGCAATGCGGCCTCCCTCCGACGCCAGGGGTTCGGCGCGCGATCGCGTTCGGTTATATGCGGTGACTGGAAAACCGGCGCGAAGCAGGTTGCGCGCCATTGGGAAACCCATCAATCCCGTTCCGATGAAGCCAATACGGGTATCGGCCATGTGGTTCGCTCCTGATAGACGTAGTCTCCATCTTACTTCCCCGCCCACAATCCGCCTTCCTTCCGTTTAGCCCTGATTCTCTATGTCACACGATAGACCGGCATTCGTTCCTCTGAAATTAGACCCGATGCTCAATAAGCCTACGACCGGATGGAGATCGGAGATTCATCGGTAAAGACGTAATTGTTCGAGTGGATTGCGAAGGACGGAAGAGTCGGATCGAAGGACCATATTCATCCTTCATCCTTCATCCTTCGAAAGTCGTGGGTCCGCTGGGAGCGTCGGCTTGGGCGCTGACGGAACGCTCCCAGCGGGATTCACGGAGGAGGAGGGCGCGTGGCGGAACGCGCCTTCCTCCCTCATGATACATTTTTATTATGCTCCACAGCGGCTTACTGTACAAAAATCCTTGTAAAATTCTCCCATATGTACAGGAATCACCTTAATTATGCCAGAATAACCTAGATTGAGTGCCGGTTTGCTTTTTTGGACCGGGGCTCGGTTCGGGTGAACGCCGGCAGGCGCGCTGCGGTCCCTGTTTCGTAGCAAGCCGAAAGCATTTTACCCGCCTTTTGTCGTCGAAGAAGCGTGTTTGAATCCCAACAACCGCGCACTACGAGAGCAAAAGAAGGGAAAGGAGCAACGACAATGAGCGTTACAAAGGCAAGCCTGTGGCGGCGTGCCGCGCTGACGCTGGTTGCGGGTGCGGCCATTGCGCTCCCGATGGGCGCGAAGGCAGACCTGTTGAACGGTCTGAGTATTCACGGAGGTGCGTTTTTCCCAGTGCGGCAAAACGTTCGCGACGTCACCGATTTTATGGTTTTCGGTGGTGGCATCGATTACAAGGTGCCCTGGATCCCCAGGCTCCTGAACGGCGAGCACTGGTCGTCCTCCATTGCGGTGGATTTCCACTACTCAGATCGGACTGCTGGGATCACTCGCAGCATCCCAGTTACACTCAACCAGATCTACACCTTCGAAGAGCAGAACGGTAAGACCCCGTATGCCGGATTCGGCATTGGCGCTTATACGTTCGGCGGTTCCAAGAACGGACCGGCTGGCGGACATCAGCCCACTATTGTTCGGTTCGGTGGAAATCTTATTCTTGGAATCAACCTGGATAAGCACCTCTATATCGAAGGCCACTACGACTTCGTTGACGGACATCACGCAGCAGTCGCTCCGGATGGGTTCCGCGGCTACGTCGGATACCGTTTCTGAAAGAAACATTGCCTTTGAGCGAGCGTGATCCGGAACATTGGACAGGATAACGCAGACCGAAGGCGCCGACTAAGCCTGAGAGCACTTCCGAAATCGCTTCGAGTGATGTAAGCCAAAGAAAGTATTGGATGTAGAAAAGGAAAACACCCTCCGTGTGTACGGAGGGTGTTCCTTTATTGGTCCCTGATTTCGATGTTGTCCTTGCGCTTCCTCCAAACCCATTCCGCCGGACCGCGCTGCTGCGTCGGACTCAGGCGGGCAAAGTGCTCCATCATCTTAACCACAAGTACTCTATCCGGTGGGGAGAAAGTCGTCAGGTCTATATGGAATTCGTCGTTCGTGCCCCGCAGCTCTACGATCTGGCTTCTTCGATTCCAATGGAGCACCATCAGACGTATCTCGTCCCAACCCATTCGGGCTCTTGCCGCGCCCGAAACGTACGTAACACCTTGCTGGTTGATTCGCACCTCTGTTTGAAGCGTCTCATAGCCAAAGCCCGCAATCGTGGACGTCGCGCATAGCCCCAGAACAGCCATGATCCGGTAGGCCCGGTCAAGCCACCGCGCCGTTGGCTTATCTGGAAAATCGACCGTGCCGGCCAATCCGGTCTGTCCGGCAGCAGGCGCTTTCATAGCCAATGCCGCCAAATAGACCGTCGGCAGCGCCGCGGCGATGACAAGGAAAATCGAAAGGCTAACCGATGTGCGACCTGGAGGAACGATCAGTTCCGCACGATCCTTTCCGGCGCTCCGGGTGTAGCTGGCAGGCGCGGCGCGATAGCTCTCCAAGAGAATCCAAGCGAGTCCGGCGAGCAGAAGCACGCTAAATAGGCGTCTGATTCGCATAAAGCCCCTAGACATCTAGCCCTTACTTTCACCGAGCGCTCGGCGAACATGTCCGCCGGCTTGGTCAAGAAGGCTGCGCGCCCGATCGGCATTCACGCCGAGCTTAAGCGCGACCATCGCCGTCTTAGCATGCCACCCAGCCAATTCGAGCGCCGCAATGGCTTCTTCACGTCCTACCTGCGCTCCCTCCGACACGATTCGAATTGCGCGGTCCTTCAACTTCACATTCGTCGCGCAAACATCCACCATCAGATTACCATACGTCTTGCCGAGCCGCACCATGACAGCCGTGGAGATCAAGTTGAGCGCCATCTTTTGTGCGGTGCCGGCCTTCAAGCGCGTAGAGCCCGTGAGCGGCTCGGGACCGGTTATTGCAGCGATGGTCAGCTCGGCATGGCCTTCCATTTCAGATGGTTCCACGTTAACCAGTGCAATCGTTAAGGCTCCGGCCTTACGCGCGGCATCCAATGCACCGATGACGTAAGGAGTCCGTCCGCTCGCGGCAATGCCGATGACGGCATCTTCGGGGCGGGCTCCGCGTGAAATAAGGTCGCGAATTCCAGCTTGTGTATCGTCCTCAGCGCCCTCGACAGAGTTTCTTAGCGCGAAATCGCCTCCTGCGATTATGCCCCGAACCAATTCCGGATCAACGCCAAATGTCGGCGGGCATTCGCTGGCGTCGAGCACGCCAATCCGCCCGCTCGTGCCTGCGCCTACATAGAACAGGCGTCCGCCGGCTTCTAATCGTTCCAGGACCAGCTCGACTGCTCGAACGATCTCCGGAAGAGCATTCTCAACGGCCCTCGCAGGTTCGTAGTTCTCGGCATGTAGCAAACGAACCAGTTCATCCACCGCCAGGGTATCCATTTCAGCGGTTTTCGCATTGCGGGATTCAGTTTGCAGGCGTTGAGTGCTTTGAGGCGGCAGATGGGTCATAAGTTCAGTTTCGAGAACGCAGCCGGGCCACGAGAACCGGAGGTATTTCGTTTATATTGGACCAGGAC
>JBGPOG010000455.1:0-4206 GCA_041487935.1 Chthonomonadia bacterium
CAGCGCGAATGCTCCCTCCGCGAAGACGTACTCGTTAAGCAAATGAAGCGCCTTCCGTTGTTCTTCGGGGTTGACCGGAGCAAGCGTCGGCTTCTCTTTCGGGTCGCCCTTATGGTTGCGGTTGACGTGCAGCCCGCCGATGTACTTGCTGGCAAAATTCGCCGCGCTGGTATACTGGCTGAGCATCCGGTAGAAGTTGCGGGTGAAGTCCCAGTAGCTCTCGCCCTTCTTGGGGAACTGATCCGCCATGTGGAACAGCAGGTAGCGGGTCACTTCCATCTTACGGTTCCAGAACGACAGCGGGTCATTGCTCAGATCGTATCGGGAGACGGCCGGATCGAACTGGTCGGCGATCTCATCGCCCTGATAAGCGTGGCCCGGCTCGTTGCAGCGAGACGCGATTTCCTTCAGCTTCCAAATCTCTCCGTCCGGAGTGCTTGCCTCGATTGGAGTGTAGCCGTACTCGATCGCCCATATGTCGTAAGGACCCACGGTAGGCGAGAAGTAGTCCACTCCCCTCACCTTGAGTGCGGAGATGTTGAACGGAACGTAATCCATCACGCTGGCCGAAATGCCCGTCTGCTCGATCAGCTTTTCGTTCTTCAAGTCTTCGAGGCTGTGGAAGCAGCTTGCGATGAAGTTGTGCCGGAGTCCGAGGTCGTGCCCGACTTCATGGGCGACGAGCTCTTTCAGGAACGAGCCGATATAGGCCTTTCGGTCCAGCTTCGGATTGACCGAGGACAGCATCTCGAGAGCGGTTTCTCCGAACCAGGCCTCTTCCGATCCGGCTTTGCCGTATTCGCACATACTCGGATCGCGATCCGGGCGCTTCGGCGCTGTGACCTCGGCAAACTGCGCCGCCGGATCGACGATGAAGCTCCGCTCGACCTTGTTGTAGCGTGTCCAGTTGGCATCGATGTTGACGCTTGCGTTCAGGATTTCTCCCGACATCGGGTTCCACCGCAATAGAGCGATCGCCAGCGCGCCGCCCTCCCACGGTGAAGTGATCCAGCGGATGACGTTGTGCCGCATGTCGGCATGATCCCAATCCGCATTATCCGGCATCTGCTTGACTTCCAGCGCGTCCTTGAAGCCGGCTTTTTCGAATGCCTTGTTCCAGAAGAGTACTCCGTCACGAACCGCGTCGCGATATTCGAGCGGGATCGCGTTGTCGAGCCAAAAAACGATCGGCTTCACCGGCGGCGAGAGCTTGGCCTTGGGATCTTTCTTCACCATATACCACCGGCGGATGTAGCGGGTCGTGTTGTTATCGGTGGAATCGTCTGAAAAGTCTTCGTGGTCGACGTTGAAGAAGCCGACGCGCGGATCGGCGACGCGCGGCCGATAGCCGTTATCCTTGAGCGGGTAGACCAGGTAGTTCACTCTCAACGGCATGCTTCGGGAATCGGCAAGCGTACGTCCGCTCAACAATGCGGCCAGGCCGCCCCCGCCGCCCCGGAAGAAGTGGTAAGCGGTTTCGACTGAGATATTCTCAGGAAACGCTTTGAGCGAATCGATGAAGGTCTTCTCGCGGTCCATGCCGTACCCGACTGCGCCGCCGCCGCCGCTAATCGAAGCGGAAATCTGCGCCAGGTCGCCAACGAACAGACCGCTGATATTGATGAGAAGGGATTTCTTCTTCGCGTCTTTTGCCTCGATGCGATATGAATCGAGATATGCATCCGGGAACGAACGCTTGACCGCCCGGCTGATCGGCTTCTTTCGATCGGCAGTGAACTGGATATTTGGGGTGACGAAGAGAATCTTGTCGTCGCCCTGCTTGACGAATTTGAAGAGGATGTCGTCGATCGGCTCTCCGGCCATCACCGAGCTGCCGTTGCCGGTACTGAAGGTGACCTGCATCATGTTCAGCTTATCGAGCTGGTCCTCATTGAGCTCCAGGTAGATCGTATCCCGGCCCGAGTCTTTTTTGCGATACAGCGTGTAAACACCCGTCAGCTTTTCGTAATCTTTGACAACCTCCTCGATCGTCTTGTCCTTCTTGACCACAGCGGCTTCCGCCTTCGGGTCTGGAGCCTTGCCGCCGCCAATCGGGCTTCCGCTGAGCCGCTCGCCGTGCACCTTACCGTTCGCGGTTGCGCTTGCTCCGCCGAGGTCTAGGCTCAGCCCGTCGATCTCGTAGTCGCCCGCGACCGTATCGCCGGAGCTCTTTTCCACCCACATAATGCTCGTGCAGGAGATCGCAGGCGAGCCCTCGGTCTCCTTGTAAACCATTTTGAGCTTGAAGCAGTCCGCGCCACTCGATTTCTCGGCCGCCAGGATTTCATAGTCCGCGTGACCCTGCTTAAGACCCATCTCGGAGTCGGATTTATAATCGCGCGGCCATTTGTCGCCCACGCCGATCGGTTTGTCCGGAAAAACGGGCGAGGTGGCCACGAACAGACGCACCTGCGCCTTGTCTTCGTGGTCGGTTCCCACTGTTTTGTAGGACACCAGCGCGCCGTCCTTGTGGATGACGACGGTTGTCTTCTCCTTGCTGGGATCGCCGGGAGGCGCCTTTTGGCCGTTGAATGCGGTTTCGGACGACTCGGTCTCACGTTCCATCTTGATGTCGCCGTTCGGCAGCGGAGCGCTAAATGTCACACGCTCGATCTCTTTCATTTCGAGGTTGACCTTCATGCCCGCCACCTCCAGGTGGAGCGTTCCTTCGCTCTTATAGCGAGCTCCCTGGCCTGCGGCCGATTTGTACGTCATCAAGACTTTATCGTCCGCCGCATGGCCGATCCCGGCGCTGAAAGCGAATGCCAGGACCATAGCCGCGCGCAACATCTGTTTCATATTCCGGATCCTCCCGCGGAAAACCGCCGATTGATTCCCTGGGTCGCAGAGGCTTGAAATTTCTCTGTTGGGACTAAGACCACGAATAGCCCGGCACGCTCCATGCGCCCGAAGCCGTTGTAAGTGCATCCTGAAACCTTATTGGCTAAAACAACGTGTGGATTTAAAGTTGTCGTAGTAAACCTTACCGTAAGTAGACTGCAAATAGTCTATCACAGTTACGCCGGTATTGCCAGAGTTCCTGCATAATTGCGGCCGCCGGCAGTGCAAGAGGCGGCAGCAGCAGCCTATTCGAAGGAGACTTCTTGCCGGTTGGAGAATGAAAAACCTATGAGCCAGGATATTGAGATGCGAACGGAGCCGGCGGGCGAGAGACAGGAGACCGGCAGCGGCAATACCGATATCAGCATACGCAATGCTCAACTATCGGCCCAGGAGGTCCAGATCGGAGATATCGTCCGGCTGGAAGAGCTGCGGCTGGACTGCCAGGGGGTTGAAATAGGCGCCCGCCGCGGTGGTCCGGTGCGAATCGCCGAGGCAAACGCCCGGTTGATTGTATCGGAGTCGTCTCTTAACCGGTTTCTGTCGCTCAAACCTGACGACGAAGTTAGGGAACTGCAGGTCGCAATCCTGAATGGCAAGGTTCGGATCACGGGGCGGTATATGCTGCTGGGACGAATACCCGTTCCATTTACGCTTACGGCGGTGCCGGAAATCGAGGGAGGAGCACGGTTGCGGCTTGATCCTAAGCAGATGAGCCTGATCGGCGCGCCGATCCCAGGTGTTGCAACACAGATGATCGGCGATCGGGTCAATGCCTATCTTTCTCGAACCCTGGACGCGACGCGGCTGCCGATCGCGCTGCGCCTAACCGGGCTGACCGCGGAAACCGGCCGGTTGATCCTAACCGCGACCGCGAGCCTGGACCTGCGGCCCAACGTATCGGTATGAATCGAAGTTAGTTGGCTTGCCTTACCGGGGCGCTGCTTTTCGCGCCCATATGCCGCGCTCAATTGCCGGGCCATGTTGTCGCGCTATTCGTCTCTAATCGCTCAGGGCGCAGCAAGCAGCGCCCCTACGTCAATCACGTTCAGATTGGATGCGTTACGCGCGTTTGCCCTCCTTGGCGAACCACGGAATAGTTATGCCCGCAATTCAAACGCAGCAAGCTCATCAGGCGCCCAATAATTCCCCGAAATTGCAGCCATCGATCGTTCACCCGCTGCCGGCCGCGCCGGCCTTCACGGGACGCGAGCGGGAGCTGGAGCGCCTGCGCGAGTTCTGGAATCATTCGAGCGGTGTGATCTCCCTCGTCGGGCTGGGAGGAGCGGGCAAAACCGCGCTTGCGGCACGGTTCCTCTCCTGGCTGCTCGAAAACGATCCTCCGGACGGGCTCCTCGTCTGGAG
>JBGPOG010000456.1:0-4187 GCA_041487935.1 Chthonomonadia bacterium
CCTTTCTTGCCGACAATTCCGCCGACGCGTTCGCGAAAGTCGTCGATCGGCTGCTGGCATCTCCGGCCTATGGCGAACGAATGGCCCGGCATTGGCTCGACGTGGTCCGATACGCCGACTACCACGACGGGAATCCGAAGGCGCGCACCGCGAGCTGCGAGCCGTTGGAAGCCTGGCGCTATCGCGACTGGGTCGTCGGTGCGTTCAACCGTGACATGCCCTTCGACCAGTTCATCGTACACCAGATCGCCGGGGATCTTCTTCCCAGTCCCGACCATCAGGAGTATTACGCGGACGGGTTGATCGCGACCACATTTCTTACCAACGGCTCGTGGGACCGGGGCGACGCCGACAAAGCGAAAATGGTCAGCGACATGGTTGATGACCAGATCGACACGGTCGGGAAGGCGTTCCTGGGACTCACGCTCGGTTGCGCGCGCTGCCACAACCATAAGTTCGATCCCATATCCCAGGCCGACTATTATGGCCTTGCGGGGATTTTCTACAGCACCCACATTCTCAAAGACATTGGCGCGAAAGGCGGGGAGTACACCCTTAACCGCATCCCGCTTGCGCCTATGTCCTACGTAAAGACTCACGACTCGCAACTGAAGCAGCTCAGTCAGATCAATGCAAAGCTTGCCGAACTCGACAAAAGATCGCCGAAGCAGCCCGATAATGACGCCGGCCGCCTAGCACTCGTCAGCCAACGCGACAAGTTTCAAAGGGAGCTTCTGCCCGAACCGCCCCTGGCCGAAGCCGCGCAAGAGGGCGGCACCGCGGGCGGGCTGTTCCCAAAAATCCAGGACGTGCCGGTACACATCCGTGGGAGCTACACCCGGCTCGGACCGATCGTGCCGCGCCACATTCCATCGTTCTTGGCAGGTGATGCGCAGCCGCCTATCATTAAGGGAAGCGGCCGCCTTGAACTGGCAAAGTGGATCGCTTCGAAGGACAATCGGCTTACGGCGCGCGTGATCGTCAACCGGGTCTGGCAGTGGCATTTTGGGAGCGGCCTGGTACGCACCCCCAACAACTTCGGGATGTTATCGGAACCTCCGTCCCATCCGGCGCTGCTGGATTGGCTGGCTGGGGAACTCGTGGGGCCGAGTGTGGAGGTGGGGAGGTATGGAAGTACGGAGGTAAAAGCCGCCGGGCAGAACCTCCACACCTCCACACCTCCACACCTCCACACTTCGGCCTGGTCGCTGAAGAAGCTTCACCGACTCATCATGCTCTCTGAAACCTACCAGCAAGCCTCCGGAGGTTTGTCGTCTAGCATGGTTAAGCGATCGGTGAGTTCGGCAGCCAGCGTTCGCAATTCAGCTTTCAGCCTTCAGCATTCAGCTTTCAGCTTTCGGTCCGATCCGGAGAACCGTTGGCTCGGCCGGTTTCAGGCGCGTCGTTTGGAAGCCGAGGCAATTCGGGATGCCATGCTGTCCGTGTCGGGCACACTCGATGCCATTGGCGGCGGGCCGGCTACCGACGACATACGCAAAACCTGCAGGTCGCTTTACGTGCAAACGGCGCGCTGGGACCGCGGCAGCTTCGCGATCCTGTTCGACGCGGCCAATCCGGACGCATCCGTAGAGAAACGGGACGTCAGCACCGTGGCGCCCCAGGCGCTCTTTCTGCTGAACGACGATTTCGTCCTGGCGCAGGCCGGGCGCCTGGCGGACCGGCTGGCTCGAGACGTTCCAGGCGACGAAACAGCCCGCATCCAGCGCGCCTACCAGTTGCTATTCGCCCGACCGGCCACCGCGCAGGAAGTCGCCATCAGCCAGCAATTGCTCGCCCAGGCCAGCAAGAAGAATGCCGCCACGGCCTGGCGCGACCTGGCCCACGTGCTGTTTTGCAGCAACGAGTTTGTGTTTTTGGATTGAACAGTCAGCGTAAGCGCTTCAAAGCTGATGGAACCGGACGTAGTCTTCCTCAATATCCACGGAAGTGCAAGTAGTGTGAAGTGATAGAGTGACCGAAGTGTTGCCAATCATAACGCCGATGGTGACTGGAGAAGAGGGGTGAGCATTGATTTTAATGCCGTCTTCGACATTGGGCCCGAGTTTGCCGGACCAACCTGGCTGAAGGAGTGCCTTCGTATACCGCCTCGTGGGGTGAGTAATGTCATAGCATACTTTGGTCACCGGTGGACTCCGAAGGAATGGACGCTCGAACCCTCAAGCCTCGACCTGTACGGGCCTGGAGGTTACCATTTTCGATTTGGGCCCGCAACTGTTAATCTCTACCATGTCATACGGTTTAGGACGTTCGCGCGCGATTCCTCCGAACGCGCGATATTGCGAGCCAGCCTTTTCGAGATAGCTAATCTACTCGGCTCACCCTGCTCGATATACTTTCACGAGCTCTTACCGCTTGAAGGTGCGTCGCTTGCAGAAATCGAAAGCAGTTTACGGCAAGAATTCGGCGCTCCGTCGGCAACCTTCGAAGAACTGGCCGCGACAGAAGAGTGGGGCCAGGGCTGCTGGTTTATAGATACGTTTGCGGATATGCGTCAGGATTCTAATCATCGAACCGAAGTAGTGGATCTATAGGTTCTTACAGTCTCTGCAATCCAGAAGCACAAAGCGACGGCATTGACGATTCGAGAGTGCGTGAGAGGGGGAAGGGCTGTCGGGTGGTTGTAGAGATAGGCGGCGATCTCTTCCTGGAGGCCGGCGATGCGGCGCCTGTAGGCTTCCGGTGCGGAGGCTTGCAAGGAGGGGCTGGCGTCCTTCAGGTCCGCGTGTAGTACCTCCAGCGGAGTGGTCGATTGACGACGAGAGCGAGTGTGTTATAATGCGGGCGGAGGTAGTCGAATGGATACGGCGTTACGTGAGGATATTCTGCGGGAGATAGAAAGTTTGCCGGCGGATCGGCAGGCGGAAGCGCTGGACGCGATCCGCAGCCTTCGCGGGGCCCGCGTAAGGGGCGCGCCGGGGCGCGATCTGCTGGCCTCCTTCGGCAGGATCTCCGAAGAAGATGCGCGCGAAATGGCGCGAGTGATCGACGAGGAGTGTGAGCGGATCGACCCAAATTACTGGTAGGTATCTGCTGGACACCAGCGTGGCAATACCTATTTTACGGGGTGACCGGGTGGTCGAGGCGCAACTGAAAGCCGCCGAGGAAGTAAGCGCGCCGGCCGTCGTGATTGGCGAGCTCCTCGTCGGTGCGCTGCGCTCCGCAAATGCGGCCAAGAACCAGGCCGAGGTGGAGGCATTCGCCCGCAGGGTGACCGTCCTGCAGATCGATATTGAGACGTCTCGGCGATATGCCGTAATCAAGGACGACCTGCGGCGCAAGGGCCAGCCGATCCCGGAGAACGATATCTGGATTGCGGCAGTGGCGATACAGTATGACGTTGTGCTGGCTACGCGAGATTCTCACTTCGAAGAAGTCGCCGGTCTGCAAACCGATCGCTGGTAGGCGGCGAAATAGGGAAAGGGCACGACTACGACCTCGCCTTTCACAAATGCGCCCACGCTTTGTCCTCTTTGGGGCCGTTCCAGATGCGCCCAAGCGTCTCTTCGCTGGCGAGCGCCGTAAACCCGGCGTCCTTAATGGCAACGTCGGGTTCGGTTGCGATAGTCAGCCGGACCTCCTGTCCTTCCTTCAGAGCTACCTGGTTTTTTGGCCTGAACACGCCTTTTTCATAAATGGCATCAATTGTCGTTGTCATCACCATTCCTCCAACTCTTACGCTTATTCTACTATCCAATGAAGGATGCTCAGCGTAGAGTCTCGAAGTTATGAACGAATATCGGCCAGGAGACACTCATGAAACTTGAGGAAGTTGAGCGACTCGTGCAGCAGCTTGAACCGCGAGACCAGCTCAAACTTGCGGCTGGGATTTGCGATCAGCTCAGCGAGAAATCCGAAGAGTCTGTCGCGGCCAAGGCAGCAAGACGTGAGCAAATGCTGGCTGCGCTTGCGCTCTGCGATGAAGTAGCCGAATCCATTAACGGAGAGTTCGATTCCGCCGAGGACCTGCGGCGAATACGTAGCGAGAGGATCGCGCAAATTGACCGAGCTGTGCGTTGACGCTTGCCTGGCGATCAAACTGGTCCTTGGCGGCGAATCGCTCCGCACACACGCGCGGCAGCTCTATCAAGATTCGGCGGTCGCATCAGCAATCCTCATAGTGCCGCCGGTATTCGAAAGTGAAATCGACTTGGTTATTCGGGCTCGCA
>JBGPOG010000457.1:0-4185 GCA_041487935.1 Chthonomonadia bacterium
CAGCATCAATTGCTCGGAATGACGGTTTCGCGACGTTGTTGTCGTTGTAATGACGTTATTGAGACACTACACTAGCATACTCAGGGGCTTGGCGCAATGGTCGTTTCGGTTTGAGGCAGAAAACCGAGCGCGTTGATTCTCAGACCCGTGACATTTGGTTTCACCAGAATAGCGCTTTTCGGATAGACGAGCGGAAACAAGGCGACCTCGTCCATGGCGAGCTGATCCGCTTTGCGATAAAGCTCGATTCTCTTGGCCTGATCGGTCTCAGCATCCGCTCGGTCGCAGAGTGAGTCGACCTCCGGATTGCTGTACCCGAAGTTGTTGAGCCTTGTGCCGGTTCGCAGCAGCGTGGAGAGAAAATTCTGCGGATCGGGGTAATCCGCCTCCCACGCGCCCATATAGAACGCCATCTTTTCCGCTCTGCGATCGGAGATAAAGGTTGCCTGCTCGCGTTCCTGAAGGTCGACGCCGATCCCCAGTTCTCGTTTAAGTGAATCGCGAATCAATTGCGCGGCGGCAGCTCGCTCAGGCCGGTCGTGCGGGTAGACAAGAACGAGAGTAGGAAACCCGCGTCCGCCGGGGTACCCGGACGCAGCTAACAATCGCCTGGACCCCGCGGGATCGAGTGGGAGCCGCTTGAAATCCTTGGTCCAGCCCGGTATTCCGGGCGGCAGCAAACCGTCGGCCCGCTGCCATAGACCGCGCCCCGCCACGCGGGCGATCTCGTCCCGGTCGATTGCCATCGCAATCGCTTTGCGTACGCGGAGGTCCCTGAACGCGGTTTCCCGCTGTGGCAGCATCGCCAGGTACATCAGACTCGACGCATGCGTGTACCGGATCTGGCTCCGCAGCGCCGGGTTCTGCTCGTCGCGGGCGAGATCTGCGGCGGCTATTCCGCAGATGTCGAGTTCCCCATCCTCAAACATCACGTGGGACGTTTGAGGATCAATCACGATTCGCCGCTCAATTCCTCCAATGGCCGGCTTTTTACCGTAATAGTCGCGATTCGCCTGCAGCATCACTTTTGAGCCATGGCGGTACTCCATGAGCTTGAATGGCCCGGTGCCGATAGCTGCCTTTTCATCGAGTACATTGCCGTTCTTCTCGATCGCCTCACGGCAAACGACGTCACCCGTATGATAAGCAAGCGTCTCCAAAAAATACCCTCGCGCTCTCTGTAATCTTAGCCGGATCGTGTGCTCGCCGATGACCGTCGCGCCTGCCAGCTCGTTCCGCTTGCCGGACGCTACCTCCGCTGCGCCCTCAATTTCGCCAAGATAACTGATCGACTGTGCTGCTTTCGTCTCGGGCCGGAGCGCCCTTTCGAGGCTGTACTTGACGTCTGACGCCGTAACGGATTGGCCGTTGTGAAACCTGGCATTTGGCTGAAGAAAAAAGGTGTACTCTCGGCCGCCCGCGCCAACTGTCCAGTGATCTGCGAGCCGGCCAACAATACCGCAGTTTTCATCGAAGCCAACCAGCCCCTCGTAGATGTTTTGCAGTAGATCTCCAGAGGCACTTTCAGTAACCTTCGCCGGATCGAAGGTTGAAGGCTCGATAACGATCGGGTATCTCAGGACGCCTCCGGGATTACTACGACTACTTGACGGCCTGCATCCTGCAATCGCTGCAGCTCCCATGAGGGAGGCTAAGAAGAATGTAAGTTTAATGCGGTGCAATTCGCGTCGCCCTATGTGGCAGCATGAAGTAGAGAAGGTTGTGGGCATAGTCGCGCAGGTACGGTTTGGTAAGCACTGGTTGATTGTAAAAGACCAGTGGAATCACAGCTACGTCATCCATCGCAATCTGGTCTGCCTGGCGGTATAGGTCGTAGCGCTCTTGGGCGTCCGGCTCAGCATCGGCGCGATCGCAAAGAGAGTCGAACTCAGGATTGCTGTACGCCACATGGTTATACGGAGCGCCGGAACGAAGGAGCGTCGAAAGGAAATCCTGAGGATCCAGATAGTCCGCCACCCACCCGCTGATGTAGAACGGAATCTTCTCGCTGTCGCTGGTGTCGGCCCAGAACGAGCCGGCTTCGTGCTCCTGCAAGTCGATCGTTATTCCCAGCTCCTTCTTAAGACTATCTCGAATGACTTGCGCCATCGCGTTCCATTCCGGCTGCTTCTCGAGATAGACCAGGGTCAGCCTGGGAAATCCTTGTCCTCCCGGATACCCCGCTTCTGCAAGCAGTTTCCTCGCGGCGGCGGGATCGTAAGGCAGCTTCCTAATGTTGGGATTCGATCCTGGCATGGCTGGCGGGAGGAAGCTGTATGCCGCCGGGCTAGTTCGCAGGTAGGCGATTCGGGATAGCTCTTCGCGGTCGATGGCCAGAGCAAACGCCAGCCTGACTCGCTTGTCCTTGAAAACCGGCTGCAGCCGCTGGTGCAGGACGAGATAGAACAGATTGGCTTGCGGAAGAAGATGGGAATCGCTCTTCAACTTCGGATTCGATTGATCGTTCGTATAATCGCTCAACGCCGGGCTGAAGAAGTCGATCTCGCCGTTTTCGTACATGACGTGCATCGTCTGGGGGTCGATAACGATCGGACGTTCGATTCGATCGATCAAGGGCTTTCCGCCGTAATACTCCGGAAATGCGGTCAGAGTTACTTTTGAGCCATGCTTGTACTCCGACAATTTGAACGGGCCCGTTCCGATTGCCGACTTCTCAGTGACAATTCCACCGGTCTCTTCCACGGCCTCCTTGCAAACCGCCCATGCCGTCGGATAGGTCATCATTCCAAGGAAATAGGCCATTGGCTTATCGAGCCGAATCGTCAGCGTGCGAGGGTCTGTCGCCTGTATCCCTTGGATTTCGCTGGAACGTCCACTGATATATTCCCGTACCCCTACGATCCCCCGCAAGTAGGTTGCGGCCGTCGGGGACCGGGTCTTCTTTGCGAGCGCTCTCTCCATGCTGTACTTGAAATCGGCAGCGGTCACTAGCCTTCCGCTGTGAAACCGGGCGTTGGATCGAAGATGAAACGTATAGATCATTGCATCCGGGCTGATGTCCCATCGTTCCGCAAGGCACGGGGCGATCTTGTTGGTAGAGTCCGTCGTAACCAATCCCTCGAAGACATTTCCCAACATCTCGGTCACATAAACGTCCTGGAATCGCGCCGGGTCGAGGGTGGGAGGCTCTTCGATCATGGGGTACCTGAGAACCGCCGCGCGGCGGGCGTCATTCGTGGCATTCTTGCGGCCGCACGCTGTGACGCACCCGAGGAGCGCACATCCGATAAAGAAGGTCCGGATGAGAGGTCCGAGTAAAGGCCATTCATTTGTTAAAGACAGCCGACTCCTGTGACCAATTGTCCATCGTCCATCGTCCATCGTCATCGCGCTACCGTCGTCGTGACGTGCGGCAGATGCCCAAGCAGACTATCACGGATTCCTTTGACATAGGGCTTGTGCAGCTCTATATCCCGGAAGAAGTAGAGGCACACCCAGGGAGCGTCCTCAACAGCGATCCGCTCAGCCTGTCGATATAGGTCAGCGCGCTTTGCCTTATCGCGCTCAACGTCGGCCTGATCGCAAATCGAGTCGAATTTGGGATTGTGATAGCCGATTTTGTTCTCCGGAGCGCCAGTATGGAGCATTAGTGACAAGAAGTTCTGGGCATCGGGGTAATCCGCCGCCCAACGGAGATGGTAGCACGGCATCGTGCCATTGAACCGCTCCTTTAGTAACTGTCCCCATTCCACCTGGCGAAGGTCCACGTCGATTCCGAGGTTCTGTTTTAAGTCGTTTCGAATTGCCTGCGCACCGTCCGCGATGTGCTGCCAACCTTGCCGATATGAAAGTGTCAACTTAGGAAAGTTCCGGCCGTTTGGATATCCCGCAGCGGCCAGTAATTCTTTCGCCTTCGCCGGGTTGAATTCCAGCCCTTTATACGTTGAATCGTAGCCCGGGACGCCTGGTGGAATAATCCCGTTCGCCCTGGCGCCCACTCCTTTTAACGCAATTCTGATGATTTCATCCTTATTGATTGCGTGAGCGAAGGCTTGCCGGACACGTAAGTCCTTGAACGGAGGAAAGGCGAGCTGGTTTAGCGCCAGGTAGTAAATCTGCGCGCGATCGAACTCTTTCAATTCGGTCTTGAGTTTTGAGTCCGCTTGTAGACGATCCAGGTCCGCACGTTGTATATCCGTAAAGTCGAGACTGCCGCTTTCGTAA
>JBGPOG010000458.1:0-4182 GCA_041487935.1 Chthonomonadia bacterium
CCGGAAGCATTTCCCACGGGAACCACAACATCCAGGATCGTAACTATCTGCTGTTCTCGTGCTCTCCGGAACAGGTCTGCCACAGCGCCCGATTCGAGCGCAGGCATAATGAGGAAACCGCCAACGTAAAGTATCTTCTTCTGGTTAAGGGAATCCGGAGGAATGTCCGCCTCGCTGAATTCGGCGTTCGCGCCGAAGGTGTGGATGAACCGCCGGTCTTCACCAATTACAGGCAAGACGACCGTCTTCGACGTCCCAAAACGACTCGACCGCCGAATTCCCGACGTGTCGACACCTTTGGCCTTCAGGTCACTCTGAATGAAGTCGCCGAATACATCGCTGCCAACGCGGCCGTAGACCGTCGATCCAACCCCGAGCCGGGCGAGACCGGTAGCTACATTTGCGGCGCATCCGCCAGTTTCGAGCAGAAAGTCCTCAGTGGCCCGCAGCTCGCCGGCAGCCGGCAGCGAGGGCAGCGGCGGCACGAATATATCGGCAACCAATACGCCTGCGCAGAGCACCGGAGTGGGCGTCAATGGGTCCCTCACTTAATCAGCTCCGCCAGGTGCTGCTTGTAGCTGCGGACTTCATCGGGCTTCTCACGGGTAAAAAACGCTCCGGCAAGATCAACCCGCTTCTCCACCTTCTCGCCTCTGGCCGCCTTGGCTGCCGTCTCGATCGCCATCGTGCCAATTTCGAAGGGCTTCTGGCCGGTCACCGCTTGGAGGATGTTGTCCGGCGCGAGTAGGAAATCGGCGATCTGCTCGCTGATGTCCGTCCCGAATACCACCACCTTGCCGGCCTTGCCTGCATTCTTTACCGCCGTCACGGAACCCACCGTTCCGCCCTCGTTCGCGGCCCAGATCATATCCAGGTCCGGGTGAGCGGTTAGAACGCTCTCAACTACCGTGACCGCGTTCGGAGCGAGCCAGGCATCCTGCTGAGCGACGATTTGTACGCCCGGAAGCTTCTTGACCTCGTCCAGGAATCCCTGATTTCGCTTGCTGGCAGCCTCCGGCAGCAGGCTCATGTAGGTAATCACGGCGATTTTCGCCTTGCCGCCCAGCTTGTTCTCGATATATTTCCTGGCAGCCTCGCCGGTCGGCCTGCCAAGCAAGATGGGGTCGCTCTTGATGGTGCTTTCGGGGAAATCCGCTTCGATCGCGTTGTCGAACGTGACGATCTTTACGCCTGCGTCGTGGGCGCGCTTTAAAGCGGGGACGGATGCCTTTACGCTTAAGGGAGCGATTGCGATTGCGCTGACCTTCTGCGAGGTGTATGTCTCAACCAGCGTGATCTCTTTATCTTGCGAGCCCGCGCTCGTGCCGAGCAAGAGATCCGCTCCCGCCTTCTTCGCTGCGTCTTTCATGCCGGCTTCAGCGAGCTTGAAAAACTGGTCGTCCTGAAAGCCGATGCCAGCGAATGCAACTTTGCTGGGCGTACTAACCGTTTTATTCGGTGCACTATCGGGATTGTTCTTGCCGCATCCGGAACTGGCTGCAACAATGAACCCGAGAAGAGCTGCTGCTCGTCGCAGGGACCGTGATGTCAATGTCTGCCTGTGAGGTGTTGAGTGTTGTAGCAACATGCGTCGTTGTCCCATTTCGAATGGATTCTCCTGCGATCATTTGCGATCGCCGATGATGTGCCACTTTCTTGCACTGAAGGCAAAATCCCTTCTATTGAGGGTTGGCGCATTCTTGGATCGGAGTTCGATGGGGCGAGGAGCGGGTATCCATGGCTAACGGCGGAGAATCCGTTACCGGAGCCTTAGCCACAAGGTCACAGGTGCCCGCTGTGCGTCGACGGCTCTTTAGGCTGAATCTGGGCCAATCGCTCTTGTTCGTGCGCTACTTCCCAACTCGGAGGAAGCTGCGACCCGGCTACTTGCCATCGGATGAACGCGGTCTTTTCCATCTTTCCGGAAAACGCTCTCATTACGCCTGAATGAGGTTCCAGGTTTACGAACTCCCGGAGCGCGTTATTACCCTCCCACACCGAGAGCGTCCAAAACTGGCCCTTGAGAAGCCTAACTTCTAACGAATAGCCGATCAGGCCCTTGGCGCTGCGCAGTTGACGCTGAATGCGGACGAAGCTTACCAGAAACCGGGGAAGCGAGGATATCTGCCTCAGGGGCAAGTACGAAAGCAGCGCCAAGTACTCTTTGTCCATCTCCGCCTGGGCGAACGATTTCCACGGCAATTTCATAACTCGACCACCTTCGGCAACCAGTCAGGACTGGCCTAGACGGACGTGTGCGTTACTTATAAGACGCGCTCGTTGTCGGATTGTTCCTGTTCTTGACTCGCAGGGTGCGATGCGGCGGAAAGCACTTTGAATGCACCTCGTCTCCCACATTGTCGATCGCAACGAATGCCATCAACTCCCCGAAGCCACGCCAAAAACGACCGCGATTCCCGGTAAGAATACGGAAGCACTCAACCTCGTCCGCACGTCATACTGATATTCGGACCCCTCAAGTGTAAGAGAGGAGACAAGCCATGCATCGCGCATTGTGCCTTGTAGTACTCGGATTCTCAATCGGTTTGACAGGCTGCGGCGCCGGAGCCGGCGGACAGCGCAGCCTGGTCGTCATCCCTTCAACGGATTCACCCGTTCCTGCGACCAGTAATTCCGGCATTGAAGTGATCGCTTTCGGGACGCGGGTGGATACGAGCTCGCCCTCCTTGCGGTACGATCGAAAGCCCCTTCCGTCAGCCGGTATCGTCATCAACCGCGCCGCCGACAACGCATTCGTCGTGCGCGGCGCGACCGGATCGGACGGCCGAATTCGATTCGCGCTCGACCCAGGTGAGTACGCGGTCATTCCGCAGAACACGACCGCCGGCAGCGATACATTCCAGGCGGTGAGCGAGACGGTCTCCGTTTCACGCGGCAGTTTCGTCGCGGCGCAAATCGAGTACGAGTCGGTCCAGTTTGGCGCGCGGTTCTGATCGTGGACAGTAGGAACTATTCGAGCTGAGTTTCGGCATGTTGAGCGGCCGAATTCCTCATTTCATTGCGTTCGCCGGAGCTATCCCGACTGCCCGAGTCCCTGGAATCAGATGTTTGCACGAAATCGAAGCCCAGCCGGCTGCATCAAACCAGGAGCCCGGCAGCCGGTTTTCCGAACTCCAGCATGTCTCTCCTCGCAATTGCAACTCACTTCGACAACTTGCGTTGCCATAGATCCCTTCAAATTCCTCGATAGCCGCCGAGCGATGTTATCTCGGCCTGTTTGAGACGCGAACATTCTCATTCGCTCGGGAGTTGCTTCCTTTTACTTCCTTTTCACTTTGAGGTGGTTCATTTGGAATGGAAGCAGCTCTTTGACGCCGGAGGTGACCGAATGAGAATACTCCTGATAGAAGATGAGGCGGGCATCGCCGAAATGATTCGGCAAGGACTCGAAAGCTCGCATTACGAGGTTGACGTTGCGCTCGACGGTTGCAGCGGCCTCAACCTCGCTGTGACCGGCGCGTGTGGGTTGCTCGTTCTCGACATCATGCTGCCGAAGATGGATGGTTGGAGCATCTGCGAAACCCTGCGCGCGTCCGAGCGCTCATGCGTCGCGACAAAATCCACAGGTCCCGAGTTATTCGGATTGCAGATCTGGAGATCGATACCGGTCCGCACACGAATTCTGGCCCTCCTCCTCTGCCTGCCCGTCGCTAACCCACCTTACAACACTGGTTCGGCTGGCTCCAAAGCACGCATACCGGTAGTTCCCCAATGTAACCCCGCAAACGAGCTGCCGTCAGTATATGTAGATCGGGCCGGCAGGTCTGGCCCTTAGCCCCAATACTGTTCGGTTAACATCAATCCGTCTGTCGGTTGGGGCGACCCTGTGTGGTCGCCCGCGGTCAAAGGCGACCACACAGGGTCGCCCCTACATCGTTAACCGAACAGCATTGCCCTTAGCCCGGATTATTCATGAACGTGACCTTGACGTCATTCCGAGCGCCTTACCGCGCTTTGTGCGGGGTTGTGGGTAAGAAACTGCCACAGCCCCCGTCATCCCGTAGGGATCTGTTTTTGAATTTGCAAGTTGACATTCGTGCGCTAAACGGTGAAGTTTCTTAGGAGCGCCTTACCGCGCATTGCGCGGGGTTGCGCGTAAGAAACTGTCAAAGCCCCCGTCATCCCGTAGGGATCTGTTTTTGAATTTGCAGTCAACATTCG
>JBGPOG010000459.1:0-4176 GCA_041487935.1 Chthonomonadia bacterium
CATCAGTTTTCAGATATATGGGTCGTATAGGACTCGAACCTATGGCCCGCTGATTAAGAGTCAGCTGCTCTACCAACTGAGCTAACGACCCAAACGCGCAGTAGTATACCTTTAGCCGGTGGGCTTGCGCAAGAGAGTCTTCTCCCGGTAACTCTTCACAATTCATGTGAGCGAATTGGGAGGGCGAGGCTCCTGCCGAGCTTGGACAGTGCGGCTCGGCAGGAGCCTCGCCCTCCCAGATACTCGATATACTCATCAAAAGTGAACAGTTACTTCGCACGACCCGAGGAAGGCTATGCCAGACCCGCCTCTTGGAGTTGTGACCTTCCTATTCATGGACATAGAAGGGTCTACGAGACTCTGGGAAGACCAGCCGGAAGTGATGCGAGCAGCGTTGCAAGAACACGACGCCCTCCTGTATGATTGCATTTCCCGCCATGGCGGCCAGGTATTCAAGACCGTGGGCGACGCATTCTGTGCGGCTTTTTCGGACGCAACAAAGGCAATTGCCGCCGCACTCGATGCTCAGCTCGGCCTCGTGGCGGAAACCAGTTGCTCCGCACCGCCCTTGAAAGTCCGCATGGCCATTCACACCGGCGAGCCGGACGCGCGCGACGGGGACTATTTTGGCCAGCCGGTCAATCGTGTCGCAAGAATTCTTTCGACTGCTCATGGCGGCCAAACGCTGATGTCTAATGCGGCCTGGGAGCGCACCCAGGGAATGCTGCCGCCGCAAGTGTCTCTTATCGATCGCGGCGCCCATCGGCTAAAGGATCTGGCCGTTCCGGAACGTCTGTTCCAGCTTGCACATCCAGGCTTACCTACGGACTTCCCACCTCTTCGTTCACTCTCCACCCACCCAAACAACTTGCCGGCACAGGTAACGAGCTTCGTGGGCCGGCAGGCGGACACCACAGCGATCCGTGGAATCCTGGAGTCTGGCGCCAGACTCGTCACAATCACCGGGCTTGGAGGGGCTGGAAAAACCAGGATCGCGCTCGAAGTTGCCGCCGATCTCATAGAGCGGTATCCGGGCGGCGTCTGGTGGGTCGATCTCACTCAGGTTTCGGACCCATCGAAGGTTATGAACGCCATTGCTTCGGCCCTCCGGGTAGATGAGGAATCGAATCGGCCGGCGATGGAACTCGTAATCGAACGGCTATCGGCCTCCCGTTCTCTGATTACTCTTGATAACTTTGAGCGACTGGTCGAAGCCGCCGGGGATCTCGGTACAATGGTGCGTTCGTGCCCGGAACTCCAGGTGGTCGTCACCAGCCGCGCCGTGCTCAATCTCTCGATCGAGCACGAATATGCGGTCGATGGGCTTCCATCGGACGAAGCCTTCTCCCTGTTTGTACAGCGCGCGCACCAGGTGCGTCCAGCACTCGCAATTGATGAGAGTGCGCGTAACGCCATTGAGTCGATCTGTACCCGGCTGGATGGCATACCGCTCGCAATCGAACTGGCCGCCGCACAAGTACGGATGTTCAACCTTACACAGATCGAGCGCCAGCTCGACCGCGCGTTAAAGGTTCTCGTCAGCCCGTTCAAGGACGTTGCATCCCGCCAGCGCACGATGGGAGCGGCAATCGACTGGAGCTACGATCTGCTCGCCGAAGACGACCGGCAACTCTTCGCCCGACTTTCCGTTTTTCCGGATTCATTCAATTTGGAGGCCGCCCAATCCGTAATTAATTCGGACGACGTGACGCTTGGTATAATCCGCCTGCGCGACCAATCGCTCCTCAAAACAGGAGAAGATGGAGAAGTGCCGCGGTTTCATATGCTGGACATTCTCCGGACATACGGCCGGGAGAAACTTGCCGACTCCGGCGAACACGATAAGACACGCAAAATGCACGCGGAGTACTATGCAGACTTCGCGTTAAGATATGGCGGCACTTATGATGCCGCCGACCAAGAGCGCCGCCTGGCTTTGCTGACCCAGGAATCCGGCAATCTGCGCGCCGCTCTGGAATTCGAGGTCATCCACGGCTCTCTGGATCAAGCCGCCCAAATGTCGGTCGCCCTGGCGCCGCTCCTTGAAAGAAGGGCATGGCTTCGTGAGCTGCGACGGTTGGTTCGTGAATGTGCAGACCGTGCGGGAGATATTCCCGACATTAACGTCCGCGCGAGCCTTTTGCGTGACGCCGGCTGGCTCGCCTATCGGCAAGGCGACCAAGACGCCGCGGAAGCCCTGCAAATCGCTGGTCTGGCCCTATGGAGGGAGCAAGGAGATCGAAAAGGGGAGTCCGAAGCTCTTAATAATCTCGCGTTAGTGGCACAAGATCGTCTGAAATTGGCAACTGCGCGCGAGCTCTTTGCGGATTCCCTCGATATTGCCCGGGAGCTCGATGACGAGAGCATGGTTGCCGCGAGGCTGAACAATCTCGCCATGCTCGACATCCGGGAAAACAGGCTCGAAAGTGCGCGAGAGCGCCTGCTGGAAGCCGAGAGCATTTTCGAGCGCCGAGGAGACGAGCAAGGCGCAGCCGCATGCCTTTGCAACCTTGGAGACCTGGCCGTGCAGCGTAAGGACTGGCAGGATGCACGTGAAATCTCGGAAAAGTGTCTCCTGGATTTTCGCCGGCTGTCGGATCAGCGTGGCGTTGCCAGCTCACTCACCAATCTCGCTCACGCCCTCAGCGGTTTGGGCGACAATCGAGGCTCGCAAATTGCAATCGATGAGGCATTCGCCATCTCCGAAGAGATCGAGCTTTCTTTTTTGATCCCCGAGCTGGAGGAGCTCCGCTCGCGAGTCGCCGGCTCGTAACACCGGGCTTCTGCCCGCACAATTCTCCACTAACCCGAAAAGTACCACACCGAATGTCAAAACCCGGCCGGCAGTGAGAAATGCGTATAATCATAGTGTGGTAAACCCTGTGATAAAGGAGATTCACATGCGCAAGGGCATGCCGTACCTTAGTCTACTTCTATTGGGATGCATTGGCAGCATTGCGGGCGCTCAGACCGTTTACGGCCCCGGCGGGCTGTTCATCCACCCCACCGCCTTCACGCCGCAGCGCGGTGCGGTTGGGATGAATGTCTCCTATTTCACGCAGAAAATCGGCTCCGCGCAGACGGAGTGGATTCCGGTGAGTCTGACGTATGCTCCGCAGAATCGCCTCGAGCTCGGCGCACTCTACGTAAACCGGCTGGCTAAGAGCCAGCATCGAGATTCCGGCGGCGCCTTCGCCAAGTTCCAGTTCGTCGAGCCCAAAGAGCGGAGACCCGCCGTCGCCTTCACCGCGAGCTACATCGGAGGAGACATCCAGCTCTCGTCTGTCTCCGGAGTCGCGAGCTACGGATTTCGCAATGGAAACCGGGAAGCGCTCATCGCCCACGCCGGAGTTCAATGGGCGCGCCGCGCCGATATCTCTGTGACGAAGGATGACGTTTCGGGCTTCGCCGGTCTTGAATTGCCCGTAGGGCGAGGATTCCGCCTTATTGCGGAAGGGGGCACCCGTTTCAGTTTCGACCGCAATTCCACCAGCGCCATCGGCGTCATGTGGGACAACGGGGGCCGCTTCAAGTTAGGAATTGGCTACATCAATGCTGGCAGGAGCGACGATAACCGCTTCTTCGTCGGGGCCGGCTACGCGCTTGGCGGGGCAAGGTAGAAGCACGGTTTCTCGTATTCGGTCCATCAAGAAGCATCCAATCCACAAGCGGAGACCACGGCAAACCCCCGCCGTGGCCCTTCAATCCAAAATCCAAAATCCAAAATGGATTCTATCCGTGTCCCTCCTGCCCATCCCCGAACATCGGGGCGGGGATCGTTGGGCTGCCGGGCAGCGCGGCGCTGGCGGGACCGGCGATTGCCAGGCCCATCGTGGCTGCCACGACGCCGACTACCAATATGCGCTTTATAGTGTCAATGAGTTTCATAGTTATGCTTGCTCCTCCTGCATTACTTCATCCAGCCAGTTCCACCACGCCACCAGGTCCGCGTCTCGGATCTGGAAGAGCGTTTGAAGGAACCGTTCCGCCGGGCATTGCTGCCCGTTTGTCTTCAGAACGAAGTCCATCACGCCCCGCGCGTCTTCGTAGTACCTATCCTTCACGTAGGCCATCAAGAGATTGCTCGCCCGCATGGGAGTGGGCTTCTCCATGGCCATTTTTGCGTAGTAGATTGCCTGCTCGATGTTCCGCTCTTTATTGCGGCCGGCATCGAAC
>JBGPOG010000460.1:0-4171 GCA_041487935.1 Chthonomonadia bacterium
GGCGGCAAGCTGGCGGGCGAAGCGATGGCCAAAGCGCTGAACGGAAAGGGCAAAGTGGCGATTCTCGAAGGGATTCGCGGGGCAGACAATGCGGAGTCGCGCAAGCGAGGCTTCGAAGCCGGCGCGGGCGGAAAGCTCACCATCGAAGCAGCCGACACCGCCAATTGGGACACCCAGCAAGCGTATTCAAAGTTCCAATCGATGCTCGCGGCGCACAAGGACCTGGACGGGATCTTCTGCGCCAACGACAAAATGGCCCTGGGTGCGGTGCGGGCCATCCAGGAAGCGAACCTGAAAGGCAAGCTCAAGGTGATCGGTTATGACAACATTGCGGATGTGAAACCCTACCTCCAGAGCGGCGAGATGATCGCCACAATCGAGCAGCACCCAGACCTCATGGGCAAGTACGGCGCCAGGCTGGCCATAGGAATTCTCAACGGATCGATTGCGAAGGGGAAGGAGTTTTTGGTTCCGCTGGAGGTTATTACGAAGTAGCGGATCACGATGCGTGACTGACACGAGTCAATGGCGAACGGTAAAGAGTATGAGGTAATTGCAAAAGTCGCACTGCCGTCATGCTGAACGGAGTGAAGCATCCGCTTTTAGCCCGGCACCGAAAGATCTGTGAGATCAAGAACAGATCCCCCGGTACGGGTCCGTATGGACTTCACTCCGTTCAGGATGACGGGATACGTACGCTTTGTCGAGTTTTGCAATTACCTCGTATGGTAATCATTTCGGGCCGTTTTTCGCGCTTAGATGTGTGTGATGCGCAAAGATCGGTTGCAGCTCTGATGCCTGGAACTGTTTGTACAGTGAGATTCCTTAGGCGAAGGCGTAAGCAATGCCAATCACACGCCGTTTCCCGGATTCTGCGGCGCAGATGCTCCAAGCTAAATCCACGCGAAAGGATCGTCCAGGTGACTCAATCTTGTCCATTGCGGTCTAATCTCCTGCAGATTTACACGTTACTCATACCGGCGGCCTTGGTGCCGGCGATGATACTCGCAAGATGCGGATGCGGGTGAGAATCTCGATTTGTGACTGTAGCCGGAATACGTGATACGAAGCGCCCGCGCGTGCAACGGATGCTCACAAAACCTGGCATCAGGTCTGAACTTGGCGACGGTGACAGGGGAGGTACTCCCATAATGGTTCTAGACCGTAGACCGTAAGAGGCGCGCCAACTCCTGATCGGGGATGCACACAGATTTGGATACCGGTGCGTGGGAAATAGATGCCGATGAAGATGTTGCCGCCGACCGTTTAGAAGCACGATTGCCCGAGGCGCAGATATGGGTGGTACGTGTGGGCTCGCGCTATGTGCGCCGCTTTGGCGCAGGACGGAGCCGGCAAAGCGCATGATGACAGGGATCGTGACGGCAAGACGCGAAGCTATTCTGCGCCTCACCGTGCTCGATGTCAGTGGTGAGGAACACGTTTACGATTCGGTAGTAGATACCGGCTATAATGGCACTCTCACATTTCCGCCGAATGTGATTGCCGGTCTCGGCTTACGCTGGCACAGGGCCGGTCGCGCCGTTCTCGCGGACGGCAGCGAAAGTGAGTTCAGTGGTTACAAAGGCGTCGTTTTATGGGATGGCCGGCCAATGAACATCAGAATAGATGAGGTGGACGCTGATTCACTGGTTGGAATGTCGCTGATGTACGGCTATGAACTTGACTTGCCTGTCATCGATGGCGCTACGTTCACATTGCGGAGCATCGCAACCCCGCAGCCTGAGGCAACCGGGAGCCCGTACGAGCACAACCCCTTCGACTATTTCGGCGCCGCTCCGGGCAAGTTGGGATGGCAGGACTTCGGGGTCGGATGGAGAATACCTTCTCTGAATATGCAGGAGGTGGCCAGCACCCTAACGGAGTTCTCCACCATCGAAGGGCTGGTAGCACTCGGCGCAACGGACCTGCTGCCGATGTATCACTTATTGACGACGGCCAACGAGAACAGAAGCAACGCGGTGTTGTGACGAGACCGGGATAGAGCCGAGCACCAACATACAACGACGGAGGTAAACGGAGTGAAACGATACCGCTTGGGACTTGGTTTGTTATTTACGCTACCGTTGTGTCACTCCGCGCGTGCGCAATCGATGTACGCTTTACGGGACTTGACGCGCGCCCAGTCGCCATTTTACGAGATGGTAGGGCCGTCGTCCGAAGGCATGAGACCGGTCGCAAAGTACGTTCAGAACCTCGATCTGCCACGCGTTAAGGACCTTAAGTGGGGCTTCATCAATCCCAAAGGTCGCGTCATAACCGAACCCCCTGGTGCCCCAAATGTGAAGGGAGTTTTGGGCTACGATGCGGTTGGTCCATTCTCTAGAGGATATGTGCCGGTCATGTGGCGTGTATACGAAAACCCTTCTGGCTCCGGGCCCTATCTCCCTCAGCGTAAGTTCCATGAGGAGAAGGGCTATATCGACACGAATGGAAAGTTCTTTCGTTCCCATCCAATTGTTGGCAAGGAGGTCCACTCAAGAATTGAGGGCAAGGTCACACAACTAACTGGCACGTGGATCTGCGAGAACTCCCATGATCCTCAAGGGATGACGCTCCTCATTACAGAGCAAGATAGCGCGCATTGGGTTTTGAAACGTCCCGTCCAGGATAAGGAATCACCGGAGCTTGTCGTTTCTCGAACGGGACCAGCAACGTTCGCGGGCAGCACGCGCGACCACGACACGCCTGGAAACTTTTACGTCGGAACAGATGTTCATTTAACGGTATCGATCGATGGAAAGCTACACTTGGACAGTTCTGCGAACGGCAAATACAAGGGCGATCGAAGGGCGACCGAGCACTTATTGTTTCGGCGTAAGTAGCATTGTCATCCCGTTCGTTAGACGCGGTTCACCTGATACGCCCGTACGGGCGCGCGCGTCGTCCACCGAGAGCCGTCCCGCCGCCCAAAGGCCGATCCGAGAGGTCACTTTCTGCCCGTACGGGCGTCTTTGACGATCTCCAGAGGCGTCCAATCGAACGTGCCGGGTTTCCCCTACGGGCCGTATGGCTTGACGGCGTAGTGAGTTTCATCGGCGAAGTTTACGCCCTCGCTCAGACCCCAGGCGTGTATTCCGTCCGGCGAAATGTTGCTGACGCGGCGGAGCGTGATATAATCATGATGGAGGATGCAAATGAGCGAAACTGCTATGCGCGATCCCGGTACGCTGACCGACGCCGAATACGAGGCCGAGATCGATCGTTACATCAAGGAAATGAAGCAGATGGCGTCGGAGATGGCTGAACGGGAAAAGCGGATGGGGGCGCACTCGGCCGGGCGCGAGGATCGGACCAAGAAAATCCTGGCGGAAACTCAGGCCCTCCTTGCAAAATCGAAGGTCGCCTGAGCGATGCTAAAGAAGTTGTACGACCTCGCGAAACTGGTCGTCACGTTCGGACAGCAGACGCAGAAGAACCAGCAACGCCTCGACGCGGTGGACAATGAAGTCGAGAAACTTTCCACGACCGTCCAATTGCTGCTTTTCGAAGTCCAGCGGCTTAGAGATGAGATTCAGCATTCGAAGGAGACCCAGCGGCAGGAGCGCGAGAACTTCCGCCTGCAACTGGAGGTCGAACGATTGCGAGCCGAAAGGACCTTGCCGCCCGCACCCGGCACGGAAGGCGACGATTAGCCGGCCCTCCCAGCGAACCTGGTCTTACGGTACGGCCAACGCCATCCGGCGTCTGGAACGTGACTTCTTTGCGGAACCCGCTTTGACTACTTGCCGAGCATGCGCAGCCCAATCGCTCGGAAAGCGACGCAGCTTCGCAATGCCGAGAATGAGCCATAGCTGAGGCTGTCGGATGAAGCCACTCCTTCCTGGCGGAGCGGTCAAGAGACGCCAAGACTGGCCAGCGTGAATTCGCCTCCATCGACAATGGGCATGACCAGCTCGTAGCCATACATCAACGACATTCCGACCAGCGGGCCGCCATCCGCTGCAAGCACGAGCACATCACGCTCCTGCCCACCCTGGCCGCGCACGGGAAATCGGATCAATGCCTCCCGGTCGGCGCCGATTGTGCCGGTGATCACGGGCGGCCCGTGCTCGCCAGGAACCGCCCGCCAAGCCGGTATGCCGCCGCATGTCCGATACGCATGGTAAACAGGGGCGCATCCGCCGAAGCGGGACTTCGCCTGCTTCGCTAC
>JBGPOG010000461.1:0-4142 GCA_041487935.1 Chthonomonadia bacterium
CTCCACGATTTCTGCTACAGCCTCGACCGGCAGGTCCCAGTTTTGAGCGGTCTGCTCAGTCGATTCTTGATTCACAATCATGGATGTCCAAACAACCGACGCGGGCAGGCGGATTCCCTTGACGAAGAGCTGTCGCTTCCAGCCGCGCGGACGTGGCTCAAGGTATTGCCAAGACGTTCTGGGAGTATTGCTTCGGTTATTGCTTGCAACGGTTGCTGCCCGCCCGCTCATGGAAAGCTCCTCTACGTGAATTGTACCATGAAACGCCCCCTCGGACCATAGTCGGTGTAATGCTGTTATCCGCATTGGTAGACTGCGAATGTGATCGCATGGTATCGAGGAGCATATCGCCCGGGGCGTGGGAACGAGGAAACGAGGAACGCAAAGTCGCGAGTTCATCTTCACCTGTTTTGGCTTGGGTCGCTAAAGAAAGCTTCCGGCCAATTCAACTTCCTCGAAAAACGTTCAAGCCAGTCAAACCATATTTCATGCAACTCGGTCCCTTCTTCCTCATTGACCGGGATTTGTTCAACCGCGGTGGGTACTTCGTTGCTCTCTTTATTGTGATAGATGGTCAATTTGAGGTGAATGCGTTCACGGAAGGGCTGTGCAAGGACCGAACCTGCGCAACCATCAATGTGGCACATCATCGAAAATAATCCTCCTTGGACCATTTCTCGGGCAAAGCACAGCGCAGCACCTCTCTCTTCATAGGACATCCCGTTTATCCAGTCTATTACGCGTTGCTCGTTAGCGGTTGGAGACTTTGCAAACACGCCCTCGAAGAGCATGTTTCTTGCTACAACGACCCAACTGTCAAATGCTGCAACAACATGTTGTCTCAAAACGTCGAGCGCCATTGCGCGCCGTACCTCGGAATCTGTTGACCACTTGTCGTAAGTGGAGACGACGTCCAGATTTGCCGCCATTAGGATCTCCTCCTTCATGTCTCACGCGTTCCCCTCAACCCACGCCGCGCGGCTGCAAAGTGCTCCGGCGAACCTATCCATCCGGGCGATCTGGCGGGGCGACGCGGGTACCCTCCCTCGTGCGAGTTCATGCCAGTCTTTCTCCAACGTCTCTATCCGGACGCCGAGAGACCCGCGAACACGCTCTCGCAAACTTGCATCGTGAGAACTATAGAGCCGGCGATATCCGTCCACTCCGTACCACTCCGTGCAGAAAGCCGCGAAGCTCCAGGCCAGGTCGTATATCTCCAGGGTATAGTCCTTTCGTTCCCACAGCCCTTCGAGCGAGACGTCCAGACCGTTGGCGAGCATCCAGACCAGGTGGTAGTGGAGCGGAAGTCCGCAAGGAATTGCCTTCGGATCGAGCACCCAGTTGGCGTAGCAAGCAAATCCTTCGCCTTTGAGTTTGCCTTCATATGGGCCGATCTCGTGCGAAAGAATGTGGGCGAGCTCGTGCGGTACGATGCGGGCGAAGTCTGAAAGGTGGCCTTCATCGATCCCGATGATGACCATGCTTCGATAAGCCGCGCCCGTGACTCGCTGGATTCTAACAGCCGTCTCAGGGTCAGTAACGAAACAATCGGTCCTCGATGGCCAATGGATTTCGAAGAAATGCGACAGCCGCTTGGCTGCATCGGTCGCAATACGGAGCATCTCTTGGGCGTTCTCGGCGTACCATCCGGAGTCTTCATACAGGACCCGAATTTCCTCACCTGAAATCTCCGACGTTCGTGAAGCCATCTTACTAAATTCGCATAATCTGCGAAAACTGCTAACAATGCTCAATTCTCATCGCTCCCAAAATGCTGGAACTCAATTCGATCAAACCGCCTGAATTTCTTCAAGCCAACCAAATTCCAGGACTCATTTCTCTGAACAGACATCTGCTAGACGAGGAATGCAGCGGCCGGGCTTCACTCTTCGATGCGATTAACCTGGTTGCAGTTCAAACTTACGCCCGAATCACAGTATGTCACCGGAGGCTGCTTAACCGTCATTCCGAACGAGAGTGAGGAATCTGTGTTTTGACCGTTTTCACGGTAGCGACGGCGAAAATCGGATTCCTCACTCTCGTTCGGAATGACGGCCGCGGCGCTCCACAGGTAGTCTAGCGGAATGAACCTCATTTTGGTTTACACCCATTTCACCTTGACTACTCGCTTGAAAACGGGTTAAATAGGCTCATCAATACACCGTGTTGGCCGGCGGCGCGCTGTTGGTTCCGGGAGGTGCCGGTTGGGAGCGCGGGCGGCGGGCGATGCGGGAGGCGCTATTTGTCCCCTATGATCGAGCTCCGCGACGTTTCAGTCGCTTATCCCGGCGAGCGAACCGCGCTTTCCAATATTTCGCTCACCATCGAGCCGGGCGAATTCGTTTTCCTGGTCGGGCCGACCGGATCCGGCAAGTCCACCCTCCTCAAGCTCCTGTATCACGAAGAGATGCCTTCAACCGGCGAAGTCTCGGTTTCGGGGCAATCGCTCCGGGCATTGACCCGTAAGCAGGTGCCGTTCTTCCGGCGCAAGATGGGGGTGGTGTTCCAGGACTTCGGGCTGCTGCCGAACAAGACCATTTTCGAAAACGTCGCCTTCGCGCTCCGGGTGATCGGCGCGGGGCGGCGGGAGATACGGAAGAAGGTCCCGGCGGCGCTGGACAAAGTCGGACTGACACGCCGCTGCGATGCGTTTCCAAATCAGCTCTCGGGCGGCGAGCAGCAGCGGGTAGCGATCGCGCGGGCGTTGGTAAACGAGCCGCCCCTCCTGGTGGCCGACGAGCCGACCGGCAACCTCGATCCCGATACCTCCATCGGGATCATCGATATTATTACGGACATCAACCGGCGCGGAACGACCGTCATCGTGGCAACGCACGACAAGTTTGTGGTCGACTCCGCGCGGCGGCGCGTGATCGAGCTGTCTTGGGGCAAGATCGTCCGCGACGAGGTCCAGGGAAGCTACGAGCGTGAGCCTGTCAAGTCTTAGTTTTCACATCGAGGAAGCCGGGAAGAACATCCGGCGGAACGGGCTGATGTCGCTCGCGGCGCTCACGACGGTCGCAGTCTCCATGGCCGTTCTCGGCGGCGCGTTGTTCGCGCTGTATCGCCTGCACCAGTTGGTGGAAGCCCAGCCGCGCCAATTCGAGATCGCGGTGTACGTCCACTCGAGCACTTCCCGGGATGATGCGCAGGAGCTGAGGTCGAAGATTGCCAGACTCCCCGGCGTTGCGCACATCGCGCTTTTCACCAAGGAAGAGGCGATGCGCGATCTCGAGGACAAGGATCGTCAGGGCGGCACCAGCATCGCGGCTGAAATCGAGGGAGCGAACCCGCTTCCGGACCGGCTGGACGTCCGGCTGGAGGATCCGCACCAAACGGCGGTGATCTCAGCGGCGCTGAGCGATCCTGCGAGATATCCGGAGATCGAGAAGGTCCGCGATGCGCGGCAGGAGATCGAGATTCTGTTCTCCGTGCAGCGGATGATTCGGAACATCGGCCTTGCCGCGGGCGGCCTGCTGTTTCTGGGGACCGCGTTCGTCATTCAGAATGCCTTGCGGCTGACCATCATCGCCAGGCGGCGGGAAATTCGCGTCATGCAGCTTGTCGGCGCAACGCCGGGTTTCATTCGCTTCCCAATGATGCTGGAAGGCGTGTTCTACGGGGCGGTGGGCTCGTTGATTGCGGCCGGGCTCGTGCTCTTCGTCGCAAACCAGCTCTCCACGTACGCGGAGCGGATCGTCTCCCCGTTGGCAAGCATGATGCCGAAAGCGGCCGGACCTTCGATCGTGATCGGTCTGATGGTGGGAGTTGGGGTTCTGATCGGCTGGAGCGGGAGCCTGCTGTCTATTCGCCGGTTTTTGAAGCGGATTTGATGGGATCGCCAGTTTGACGACCTATCATGTAATTGCAAAGGTCTGGTGCCCGTCATCCCGAGGTACGAGGGATCTGCTTTTCGACGGGATTCTCGCTTATATCGATTGATCAAAAGCAGATCCCTCGTACCTCGGGATGACGTTTTGATGCGCGCCTGGCACTTTTGCAACTTTCCAGTACGATACAATTGCTTTAGTCTGGAGGTAATTGCAAAACTCGACAAAGCGTACGTATCCCGTCATCCTGAACGGAGTGAAGTCCATACGGACCCGTACCGGGGGATCTGTTTTTGATCTCACAGATCTTTC
>JBGPOG010000462.1:0-4118 GCA_041487935.1 Chthonomonadia bacterium
AGCCGAAATCATCCGATTACAGCCAGTTGCCGGCTCCGGTCGATCGCTGGCGCAGACGGCAGCCCGGCAGATCGGCGCAACTGGCCGCAGGCCGCGCCGATGCTGTGCCCTCGCTCCATTCGTTGTGTCGTGACGCGGCCCTCCGCTTCCAGGGCGGTCCGGAATGCGGCGATATTCCCGGCTGTTGGGCGGCGAAATCCTTCAGGCGTCTCTACGTAATTGAACGGGATGAGGTTCACGTTGCCGGGCAGTCCTTGTAACAGTCGCGCCATCTCTTGCGCCTGCCTGGGATCGTCGTTAATACCTCCAAGCAAGAGATATTCGAAGGTCAAATTACGGCGGGTCGTTTCCCAATACGTGCGGCACGCCTCGAGAATCTCCGCGATACTCCATTTTCGCGCGGTTGGGATCAGTTCTTCGCGTAGCTTGTCGTTGGGCGCGTGGAGCGACAAGGCGAGAGTTACGGGCAGCTTCTCCTTTGCCAAGCGGAGTATCCCGGGTACGACGCCGACGGTAGAGATGGTCAAATTGCGTCCCGACATTCCTACTTCTTCCGTGAGCATCCGCGCGCACTTGACAACCGCACCATAGTTCAACAGCGGTTCGCCCATACCCATATAGACTGCATGGCTGATCCGGCGTTCGGTATGTTGTAATCGCAGGGCGAGAATCTGGGCGACGATTTCTCCGGCGGAAAGATTTCTCGCCAGACCGCCCTGCGCCGTGGCGCAAAACGCGCAACCGGCAGGGCAGCCGGCCTGAGACGACAAGCAGACCGAAACCCGATCGGGATACGGCAAGTACACACTCTCTATCTGTTCGCCGTCGGCAAGCTTTAGGAGGTACTTGCAAGTGCCGTCCGGGGCTCCATCCCGATGCGAAACTGCCGGAAGGCCGACACAGTACTCTTCCTGCAGCCGGGAGCGAAATGCGTTCGGAAGATCGGTCATCAGGTCGATCTCAGACGCTCCGCCCCGATAGATCCATCGCGCGACTTGCTTGCCGCGAAACGCAGGCTCGCCGAACGATTCTGCGACTTTGGACAGCTCTTCGATGGTCAGGCCAATAAGGGTTTGCATTGGCATTGTTGATTGTGCGTTCGCTATTAACTCGCTATGGAAGTCGATCCCCGAGGACGACGACGAGGACGAGTAGGAATGCGCATAGACAAAGAAGAAAACCGGCGGGCGGGGACGTCCGCGCTCCGAATTCTCAACGAACTATCCAGGTTCGGAAGTGCCTATCACAAAGCAGAAGTTATTCTACCACAGACCACGTGTTAGCGACCGTTCGCAGAGCGGCCCACGAAAACCTGGATTTGACACTTATGCAGGTAAACCGCTAACGACGGTCGAAACCCTTTTAAATTGGGAATCCTTCTGCGTTTCTTGCCGATGTGAGTGCGTAATAGGAGGCGCGCCCAATGACAACGACGCTGGAAACTGTGGAATTTGACCGAGCAGTCGCGATTCGACGCGAAGATGGTCCTATGAACCTCGGATTTCTCACCCTCAACTCAGATATTCTGTCGAAGTATGGGACCGCGTCCGCGCGTGAGTGGCTGGTTACGAATGGAATTGGCGGCTATGCTTCAGCCAGCCTGGCCGGGGCCAATACCCGGCGGTATCATGGTCTCCTCGTCGCGGCTCTCACCCCACCGACGGGGCGGACGGTCCTTCTTTCCAAGGTCGAGGAGACTGCCACGCTCGATGGTAACTCCTTGGAGCTCAGCGCGAATCAGTATCCGGGTACGATCCATCCAAAAGGCTTCCGCCTGCTCGAGAGCTTCCGACCCTGGCCGGCAGCCGAGTTCCAATTCCGCCTCAGAAAAGACGTGGTCCTTTCCAAGCGGATATGGATGGAGCACGGCCGAAACACGACGTACGTTCAGTACACGTTAGTCAAATCGCCAGTCTCAATCGGCCTGCGCCTTACGCCGCTAACGTGCTTCAAGGACTACCACTCTGAATTCCACGCAAATCCCGGTTTTCCACATTCGTTGAGCCTTCTCGAACAGGAAGGAAGTCTAAAGCTCAAGGGATCGCCCGATGGGCCGGAGCTTAGGATATTGGTTTCAGGCGCCGGGTGGGAGCGCGCGGACTTCTGGAACTACAACGTGGAGCACGCTCGGGAAATGGAGCGCGGGCTGGATTGGCGCGAGGACCTCTACTGCCCGGGCCATTTCTTATTAGGGCTCTCGCCCGGCCAATCGGTGACGCTTGTTGGGACGATAGAAAATGAGTTCCAGGCGCCTGAAGACTCATGGCGCGAGCTTCTGAAGAGACAACAATATCTAATCGCGGCTGCCGGCGCCAAAGACGATTATGCGTGCGCGCTGGCTTTGGCTGCCGATGCTTTTGTGATCGAACAAGAGACCTTCGGCCAGAGAGTTCCGGCGAGGAGCTCGAGTTCGAATGCCAACTCACCACCGGCTTCTCACCATTCGCCATCTCGAAGCACGATCATCGCCGGATACCACTGGTTTTCCGATTGGGGGCGCGACACGATGATCTCGCTGCCCGGTCTCTGTGTTTCGACAGGAAGGCTCTCCGTTGCGCGGGAAATTCTCCTCTCGTTCGCGGAATACATCAGCGATGGAATGCTGCCGAATCGGTTCCCGGATCGGGGCGAGCAGCCGGAATATAACACGGTGGATGCCACGCTCTGGTACTTCCAGGCGCTGTGGGAGTACTTCCTGAAGGCTCCGGATGATCTTCAGACTTTGCGGACGCTCTGGCCGAATCTGAAGGAGATCATCGACTGGCATCTCCGCGGAACGAGATACGGCATAGGGGTTGACGAAACCGACGGTCTGCTCCGCGCGGGCGCGCCGGGGGTTCAACTCACCTGGATGGATGCAAGGGTTGGAGACTGGGTGGTTACTCCGCGGATCGGCAAGCCGGTCGAGATCAACGCGCTCTGGTACAATGCGCTCCGGGTGATGGAGAACCTTTCGGAGAAGGTGCAGGACTATCGCGGCCACTATTCGCGTCTGGCTCAGCGCGCGGAGTCCGGCTTCAAATCTGCATTCGTACGCTCAGACGGGCTGGGGCTCTACGATGTTATTTCGCCGGACGGTCCGGACCAGGCTATCCGTCCAAATCAAGTATTCGCAGTCAGTCTTCCACATTCGCCGATCTCCAAGGCCATCCAGCGCAAAGTCGTCGACGTGGTCGCAGAGCATTTGTTAACCCCTGCCGGGCTGCGGACGCTCGCGCCGGATGACACTGCCTACAAATCGGTCTATCGAGGAGGTCCGTCCGAGCGGGACGGAGCTTATCACCAGGGAACCGTCTGGCCCTGGCTCCTCGGCCCGTTTGTCGAAGCGCATCTCCGCGTATATGAAGACAAAGCAGCCGCGAAGAATCTGATCGTCCCGTTAATCGAGCGCCTATCGCTACAGGGAATAGGATTCCTGTCCGAGATTGCAGACGCCGAGCCGCCTCATGCCCCAAACGGCTGCATCGCACAAGCATGGAGCGTTGCCGAATCGCTCCGGCTGTGGAAGCTGCTCGGAAATTAGGTCGTTTGCAGAAGAGTCCCTGCGATTAACCGTTCCTGGCGAACTTCCTCAATGCTGCTGCCAGGTCTTCGATCCGAACCGGCTTCGAAAGAATCATTTCGGCCGAGTCCACCTTTCCGATACCGGGCAGGTTTGTGCCCCAGCCTGAAATCAACACGCGGCGAATATGTGGATAGAGCTCGCGAATATGCTTCAGGAGCTCGATCCCGGTCATTCCCGCCATTCCGTGGTCGCTCAAAATGACATCGCATCGACATGCGTGGGCGCTCAACCAGTCGATTGCGTGAGCCGCGTCGGGCGCGATATCGACTGCTGCACCAATTGCCGCGAGAAGCCCGGCTAAACCATTCGCCACGAGCTGCTCATCCTCCACAACCAGCACGCGAAGGCCGTTGAGGGCATTCGCGCGCTTTAGAGACGCTTCCGTCTCCGGGCACGGCTTTGCCAGCGGCAGCCGGACATCGAAGGCCGTTCCTTGGCCGACCGCGCTGGTGACGTCGACCTGACCATGATGCCTGTCGATAATGCCCCATGCAACGGATAGTCCCAGTCCAAGGCCGAGCGTCGTTCCCTTAGTCGTGAAAAACGGCTCGAA
>JBGPOG010000463.1:0-4104 GCA_041487935.1 Chthonomonadia bacterium
CCCGGCACCGAAAGATCTGTGAGATCAAAAACAGATCCCCCGGTACGGGTCCGTATGGACTTCACTCCGTTCAGGATGACGGGATACGTACGCTTTGTCGAGTTTTGCAATTACCTCGAGAGTGTATAAAGTTACCGTATGTACTTGATTTGACTGCACTCATGCGTTATATTCTCTTTAGGACAGCACCATACCGTAGGATTTATAGCCGGGTCAGAAGAATGTGAACACAAATAGGCAGGGAGAACGATGGCAGAGTTCAAGCAACAAACTCTATTGTTATCCGAAAGTTTGCCGGACTTTACAGCAGCAATTAAGGCGGCAGATCGGAAGAACAGCGGTGACTGGGAAATCGTAAGATGGGAAGATATCCACCCGCATCTTCTTATGCCCAAGCAAGAACGAGTGGTTGAGCACTTGGAAGAAGGGGAAGAAACGTTCACGGCTCGGTTTACAAGTAGGACCCAGGCGCTGCGAGCATCCTCCGCATGGGTCCGGACTTCCGTTAAGGGCTATAGTGAATCGGGACACTGGGGGGTATGGCGGTGGAACGATGGCGGCCATACAATCTATCAAACCGCCCTGCCCGTCCATAGGCCCGTTGCCGGAACAACGACAATCGGATCACGGTCAACTTCGAATCAACTAGACAGCGAATTGGTATCCGTACGCGGCCGGACCTTACGGGAAGCTCGCAAGATAATGCTGGAAGACCAGGTGTCATTAGAGGATGTAGTCGCGCGCGCCATGCGAGAATACCAGCGCGTCCGATTCTTCGAAAAGATGGACAGGGCGTATTTGAAGTTACAAAGCGACCATGAAGCGTGGGCCGAAGAACTGTCTGAGAGGCGGCAGACCGAAGGGACATTGACGGACGATCTTGAGCCGGATGAATTTGTGGCCCCGGTGACGTCCGGGGAGGAGCAGCGCGTTGCCGGAGGTTAGACGCGGAGATGTGTGGCTTGCCGGCATGAAACCGGTACGAGGGCATGAGCAAGGAGGAAAGCGACCCGTTCTTGTGGTTTCAGACGACTCTCTAAACCGATCGCGCTCGCAAATTGCAATCGTCGTGCCGTTTACGACAAGACAGCGCGGCTTCCCATCGCACGTCGCAGTAACGCCGAATGAGGGTGGGTTGCGGGAGATAAGCTACGCGAAGTGCGAAGATGTGCGCTCGATTACCCAAGAGCGACTCGAAGAGCGATGGGGCGAAGTTTCAACAACGACGATGGAAGAAGTGGAGAACTGTCTAGCGCTTCTGCTCCGCATTCCAATTGCAAGCGACTGACGAGTGATACCGCAGGCTAGTACTAAACGGGTCACTTCTTACTGTCATTTGGACATTTCGGACTCACATATAGAATCCTGCATGCCAATTTACGATTCAATCCTGGAATGTATCGGCCGAACCCCACTGGTGCGCCTCACTAAGGTGGGCGTCGATTGCCCTGCGATTGTACTCGCCAAAGTGGAAATGATGAATCCGGGCGGCAGCGTGAAGGACCGGATCGGCCTTGCCATGCTGGATGCCGCCGAACGTGACGGCCGGATTACCCCAGGCGGGACCATCGTCGAGGCAACTGCGGGAAACACGGGAGTCGGCCTGGCTATGGTGGCTGCGATACGAGGCTACCGGTGCGTGTTCGTGATGCCGGAGAAGATGAGCGCTGAGAAAGTCGATCTGCTGCGCGCGTACGGCGCGGAGATTGTTCGTACGCCTAATGCTGCGCCGGAATCTCCGGAGAATTTTCAAAACGTGGCCCGCCGCCTGGCGGAAGAGAACGGCTGGTTCCTGCCGGATCAATTCGCCAATCCGTCCAACCCGGATGTCCACTACCGAACGACCGGCCCGGAAATCTGGGCCGACTGCCGGGGCAACGTCGATGCCCTGGTCTGCGGCGTGGGCACGGGAGGCAGCCTCTCGGGCGCGGGGCGGTTCCTAAAGGAGCAAAACCCCCAGCTTAAGGTTGTTCTCGCCGATCCGGAGGGCTCAATCCTGGCAGGCGGACCGGCCGGAACGTATCACCTTGAAGGAATCGGCGGAAGCGTGGCGCCACCGAACCTGGACCAGTCACTGGTCGACGACGCGATTACGGTCTCGGATCGTGAAGCCTTCCTAATGGCCCGAAGGCTGGCGCGCGAAGAAGGGCTTTTGGCCGGCGGAGCCGCGGGATGCGCGGTCGCCGCAGCGCTGCAATACGGAGTCAGGCCGGAAAACGCCGGCAATTCCATTGTCGCCATCCTGCCTGACACAGGAAGGAACTACCTCAGTAAGATCTTTAACGATCGGTGGATGCGCGACAACGGGATGTTGTGACCACGAATACTTAAACTTCATTAAGATGCCGCCTCCCCCGCTCTCAGGAATGCCCGACAGATAGTGTCTGCGCGTATAATGTAATCTGAGTGACGATTTACTTCCGTTGTTGCCCACCGTCGCGTCTACGACCAGCCGGGCATTGGTTGTTGGGCTAAGTAACCTGATACTGGACATCACTCCGATGCGCGTGCTCGTAATCGAAGACGAAGCCAAGGTGGCCAGCTTCATAAAGAAGGGCCTGGAAGAGAACGCGTTCAGCGTGGACGTCGCCTCCACCGGCGAAGACGGCCTCGAGCTGGCCCGTAGTGCGGATTATCACGCCATCGTGCTCGATTTGATGCTTCCCGGAATCGATGGCCTGGAAGTAGTGCGACGGCTTCGCGATCGCCGATCCAGCGTACCCGTGCTTGCGCTTACCGCGCGAAACACGTTGGAAGACCGGATTAGCGGCCTGGACTGTGGCTGCGACGATTATCTCCCAAAACCCTTCGCCTTTGACGAGCTGCTCGCCAGACTCCGGGCTCTCTTGCGCCGGGCAACCAGCCGGCAGGTGCCGAAAATGGAGTACGCCGGACTAGCGGTCGATCCTGTATCGCGAGCGGTGTCTCGCGACGGCAAACCGATCGAGCTGACCAATAAGGAATACGCCTTGTTGGAGATGCTTTTGCGCCATCCGGGGCAGGTCTTCACCAGAACATCACTATTGGAAGGCGTCTGGGGCTACGATTTCGATCCGGGCTCGAACGTCCTTGAAGTCTACATGAACTTCCTACGCAAAAAGCTCGACCAGGGACATTCGAAGAAACTCCTGCACACAATCCGGGGAGTTGGATATGTCCTCCGCGAGGAATCGGGATGAAAAGCCGGAGCCTGCGCGTCCGGCTGGCTTTGTGGCACGCGGGGATGCTGGCTCTGGCCCTTGGAATTCTCGCCGCGCTAACCCTCTCCCTCCTGAGGGAATTCCTACACCGCCGTGCGGACGCCGCCCTTTATGACTATGCCGACAAGACGGCCCGCTCCATCGCGAATGACCTTTATCAATCGAGTCTGCCGGGCCTAGTGCCGCCCGAGCATTTCCTGAACCGGGAGCTTCAGGAATGGGGTCGGAACATCCAGATCGTCGATCAAAACGGAAACGTGAAGGAGAAGTCGAAGGGTCTTGCGGATACCAAGGTGACGATAAGCCTGGACGCTCGGATCAATGGTATGAAGGGTCTTCCGACCTTCGAGACCCGTACCGATCTACTCGAGCATCCGGTCCGCATTGTGACGGTGCCTGTCGAAATGGGGGCAAAGACCCCATACCTGGTTCAGACCATGGCGTCCCTCGAAGGGATCGACGATGCCCTCGGACGTACAGCCCTCATCCTCGCAGTATTGACGCCAACGGTTTTCGTGATCTCGCTTTTTGCCTCGATCCTGGTCGGCCGGTCATTGAAGACCGTCGATGAAATAACCCAGGCGGCGCTGGAGATCGAGCACACGAACCTCGATCGCCGCATAGTCCCACCAGGTACGGATGATGAGATCTCGCGCCTGGCGTCCGCGTTCAATGAGATGATTGCCCGTTTGGATCTCAGCTTCCGCCAGATCCAGCAGTTCAGCGCCGACGCCTCTCATGAGCTAAAGACTCCTCTAACGGCTATCCGGGGCGAGGCCGAAGTCGCACTGATGGGCGAGCGCACCCCGGAGGAGTACCGTTCTGCGCTTAAGAGCATTGTAGACGAAGTGGAGCGAATGTCCGCGATTGTCGAAAACTTGCTATTGCTTGCCCGTGCGGATGC
>JBGPOG010000464.1:0-4083 GCA_041487935.1 Chthonomonadia bacterium
CAGGTGGCCAATCTCAGAGGCGGTCATGGCGACGTCCATGGTCTCGGCATCGCGCATCTCGCCGATGGCGATGACGTCCGGCGTCTGCCGGGTCACGCTGTGAAGGGCGGCGGCGAACGAGCGTGTATCCGTCCCGACTTCACGCTGATGGATGACGCTCTTCTTGTCTTGGAACACATATTCGATCGGCTCCTCGATCGTGAAGATGTTGCACGGGCGGCGGCGATTGATCTCTTCGATCAACGCGGCCATGGTCGTGGTCTTTCCGGAACCGGTTGGGCCGGTGATGATGATCAAGCCCTGCGGCTGGTTTACCGTCTCTTTCAGCACCGGCGGAAGATTGAGATCGTCGATCGTGTACGGGTGCAGCGGAATGATGCGGAGAGCGGCGCCGATGGTGCCCCGCTGCAGAAACAGATTGGCGCGCACGCGCGCCAATTTGGGAATTGTGAAGACAAGGTCTATCTCGCGTTTCGCCTGGAGCTCCCTCATGCGCTCCTCGGCGTCTTCGGCTCCGGCGCTCTCCTGGTTCTCGCTTCCGTTGTGCTGCAGTAGATAATCGCGGCTGGCGCTGTAGATGATGCCGTACGCCAGCTCACGGGTTTCATTGGCCGTTAGCGGCGGGGCGCCTGTGGACTGCATATGTCCATCCACACGGATGGCCGGCGCCGTGCCCGCTTTGATCAAGAGGTCGGACGCGCGCTTCTTGATCGCGACCTCGAGCAGGTCGTGGATACTGTTCATGGGTTTTCCTGAATAGGTATTTACGAATTGCAGTAAGGCTCATTGGTCTTCGGCTATTTGATTCGACTCTTAAGACTGCCTACGAGTTCGGCAATCAATTAGACGCCCCAAAGGTTACGGAAGTAAGCGCTCTTACAGCAAAGCTCTTAGCCCCAATACCGTTCGGTTAAGATTCCCGATGTCCAGTCCACGGCGGTGCAATACTGTTCACTTAATCTACATGATGCCAGTCCACGCAGGTGGACTTTGCCATGGGTAGCCGCGAGTTGACTCGCCAGGCGGCGTAAGTGAACAGTATTGCGCCGTCGCGGACTGGGAGTTCAATGAGAGTGTATCAAGACGATGCGTCGGTAACTCTTGAATGGAGCTTTACCAGGGAGAGCCACTCCGCGAGGCTAACGAGACCTTCGGCTTCCTTTCGCTCCGCGCCGGGCAGCTCCTGCCCCTTATCCTGGCAGTCAAGCAACTCCTGAAGGCGAGATTGGACACCTTCCGGCAGCTTGAATTCCTCTAGCTCGCCGGGAACTTCGATTTCAACAATGACTGGCGGCATAGCGAGTCTCCTAACGCTAACTCACGGTTAGATCATTATAGCGCAAGACAATGGCGCACCTGCCGCAATCCGCGCCATCACCCTACATCTGCTCCACAACCTCGATGCCGGACTCCCCGATCCGGACGCCCCCGCCGGCAGGTTCGATAGCCGCGCCTTTGCCTTTCAGCACGGTGAGGTCGTGGGGTTTCTGGTGCTCGGGCCAAATCTGGTGGGCGACGGTGGATGTCGAGGCGATCCGAGTGGATTTACGCGAGTTCGATTCGAAGCTGTCGCCCGACGGCAACAGCGAGCCGCTCCAGCGAATCAAGCGTCACGGACGTGTTGTCGGGGTCGAGCAGCCGATCTAGTTGGGATCGGCTCGTTTGGAGTGAGGCTGCGAGCTGTTTCTTAGTGATGCTTGCTTGCTCCATTGCCTCACTCAGTTGGACAGTGAGAAGTCGCTTGTGCGCTCTTGCTGTGACTTCTTCATAGATTCCATCTTCCCGAAGGAAGTTGTCGAAATTCGTGCCGCTGTGCTTGTTCATTGTATTGCCTGATTGCCTAACCATAACGTTTGCCGTTCTTTCGCAACGTCCAAATCCGACTGCGGTGTCTTCTGAGATTTCTTCATGAATCCGTGCAGAAGGGCGATTTCGCTGCCTTCAACGGTGAAGAAGACTCTCGCGATTCGCCCTGAATCCAAATGGCTACGCAATTCCCACAGCCCGGGGGAGATCTTCCGAACAAGCGGCAGACCCAACGGCCAGCGAAATTGAACGAGCTTGACATCTTCCCCGATAACTTTCCGGTCTTCCCAGTCTAGTTCGAGGAGCCATTCACGAACAGGTTCCCGGCCACCCTCCGTACGGAAGAAAACTACTTGGAGTATCGGCACGCCGCTCATGGATGTCAGTGTACCAGATATGGTGCATTCGCGTCAAGGTAGTTTGTCGACTCAAGTAACGGCGCGTCCGCGCCATCACCCTACATCCGCTCCGCAACCTCGACGCCGGACTCCCCGATCCAAACCCGCCCGCCGGCAGCTTCGATAGCCGAGACTTTGCCTTTCAGCACGGTGAGGTCGTGGGGTTTCTGGTACTCAGGACAAAGGCGGTGGGCGCTTTAGGCCGTTCGATCGAGAGAGACTTCTCGTAGGGGAAAATCGATTACGAGCTGATACTCGCGAATGAGATTTGTGCCGATGAGGATTCCATCGCTATCAACGAATGTGGCAAGAGCGCGGACAGTTTCCCCGTCGAATGGAAAATCCACGATGAACTGATCTTCTTGGATCACTTGATTCCCCGCGAGTAACGACTTGCCGATGCCAAAATACCTCGGGTTCACGGCATACTCGAGTTCAAGTGGGAGCTCGAGGTCGCCGTTGAAACCCGTGTCGATAGTTGCTTTCCACTCCCGTCCGCCAACAGAGACGGTAATAAATGGAACGCCGGATTCGTCAACGCTCCCATTAATCACCGCCGGCCTTTGCGCACGAAGTGATCGGAGCCGATTCTAACGAGGTATACAGGGGCATCGATGCCGTCAGCCTGCATCTGATCCGCAATCGCGATACCAGAGTCGCCGATCCAGACTCGGGCGCTGGCTGGCTCTATTGCCGCCACTTTGCCGTCCTGGCCCGACAGGTCGTTCTGAGACTGGTACTCCGCCCAAATCTCTTGCGCGCGGTTCGTGTCGAGCGGTTTGTGGTGAGCGGTTAGCATCTTCTCTCCAGGGCTATCTCACGTTGATTATACCGTAGTTCGGGGCTGTGCCCCAGTCAACTATCGCAGCCAACCTGCACGAAATAAACCGGCGCGCCCACACCATCCTCCTGCAACCGCCCCGCAACCTCCAAGCCGCACTCCCCGATCCAAACACGCCCGCCGGCAGGCTCGCTAGCCGCGACTTTGCCTTTCAGCGCGGTGAGGACGTGGTGGTTCTGCGAGTCGAGGCAAGTCTGGCGTGGGACGTCGGTGTTGCGGCTATGGTAGAATGAGGACTGAAAGCAGGTTGTCGAGGATACTGAAGTTGCCTAAGGCTGAGGAACGCCGCGAAATTCGGATCTGGTTTCGAGAAACGCCCGGTTTTACGGCGGCACTCAACGAGTATTTCGGGGGAGATGAACCATTACGGTTGTTGCAACTTCTCCTCGCGCGAGTTCCCGAGGCGGGTTCGGTGATTCCGGGTTGCGGTGGGGCGCGCAAGCTGCGGTGGCCCGATCCGCGACGGTCAAAGGGCAAGCGCGGAGGACTTCGGGTCATTTACCTTTACGTTCCCGCCGCAGAGAACATTCTGCTCGTTGACGTGTATAATAAAGACGAAATGGAAGACCTCTCGCCCCAGGATAAAAAGGAAATCCATGCACTAGCGGAGGACTACCGCCGCGAGGTGCTCGCAGAAACTAAGAGATTTTGATGAACAAGGATAGACCGCCGCTCGCTGAGAGAATTAAGCAAGGTCTCAAAGACGGGATCGAGGCAGCGCGCGGAGAACGTGACGATCTTGTGGAAACGTGGATCGACCTGGAAGCCGCTGACGAAGGAATTCGCAAGAGCGTCCACAAGGCGCGCCGGCGCGCGCCTCACTCCTCGCCCGCCCCGAAACCATAATCCTCTCAGTCTCGTTCGAATCCCCAAATAAGACGAATTCGTCAGCTACTTGTCAGTAAGAGCGCTAGCACCAACTGCTTGCTACGTACCCCCGAAGCTTCGACGCCGGACTCCCCGATCCAAACACGCCCGCCGGCAGGCTCGCTAGCCGCGACTTTGCCTTTCAGCGCGGTGAGGACGTGGTGGTACTGG
>JBGPOG010000465.1:0-4077 GCA_041487935.1 Chthonomonadia bacterium
CCTCCACTCCATCACTCCTCCACTCCATCACTCCTCCACTCCATCACTCCTCCACTCCATCACTCCTCCACTCCATCACTCCTCCACTCCATCACTCCTCTACTCCAATACTCCATCCCTTCACGCCTTCAAGTATTTGTCGAACCATTCCAGCGTGCGTTTCCAGGCAAGTTTTGCAGAATCCGCGTGATAGCTTTCGCGTGTGTCGTTATTGAACGCGTGGTTGGCGCCTTCATATACGAATATCTCCGCCGTCTTGTTGTTCTTCTTTAGCGCCTCGCGGAGCTCGTTTGCATCCGCGGGAGTGATACCGCGATCCAGCGCGCCGAAATGGCCCAGCAGCGGCGCGCGCATCTTGGGTACGAGCTCGAGCGCGGAATGTGGTTGATTGGGAGTGGGCTGCGACTTGATCCGGCCATAGTAGGCCACGGCTGCGTTCAGATGCTCCACCTCGGCATCGGCCAGCATCGAGACCCGCCCGCCCCAGCAAAAGCCCACGATTCCGACCGTTCCATTGGAATCGCTTCGGGCGCGAAGGAGCTTGCCGGCAGCATTCACATCACCAACTATTTGGGAGTCGGAAATCTTTCCAACAAAGTCCATTAATGGCTGGAATCCTCCCGAAGCGTCCGGCGGGGCCCCTTCGCGCGCAAAGAAATTGACGGCCAATCCGTTGAAACCCGCTTTAGCGAAGCGGCAAGCGATATCCCTGATATGATCGTTAAGCCCAAAGATCTCCTGAACCACAATCACGCTTCCGCGCTTGCCGGTCGTTTTTGGGCGGCACAGGAATGCGTCGACGCGCTTGCCCTGGCTTTCGAAGAAAACACTGTCATGGACAAGCTCTTTGTCGTTCAGCGCCTCCGGCGTCTTGCCCTGAGCTATCGCTCCGGGACCAAGGACTGCCGCCGCAACCGTGCTGACGCCCATTTTCTCAATAAACGACCGGCGTGACACGCGGTCAAGCGTTGGATCCAGCGCGGGATCAATGTCGTGTTCGTTCACTTCTGGCCTCCATTAGTAAAGAGTTAGTGGTTAGTGGTGATTGGTGATTGGTGATTGGTGATTGGTGACTGGACTGTGATTTGCGAACAGCGGTAGGCCGCGGATAAATGACCAGAGGAGACAAGCATTTCACGGCCAACTACTCACCAATCGCAACTCACCACTCACCACTCACGACTCACCACTCACCACTCACCAATCACCAATGACGACTCACCACTCAGCACTCACCAGCATTATACTCCTACGTCCCCTCCCAGAGCGTATGCGCGAATAGGTCGTCGTAGATACGGCCTGGAAGAGCGGCGCTTACCGGGCAATCCAATTTTAGCTTACGGCAAAGATCGCGGACCTGGCTGCAAATCCGTTCGTCCTCGTATCGGCGCGAGATATGGTAGAGACCGAGCCGCCCAACTTTCGCTGCCTTCGCAATTTCAACGACCTCTTCCAGACAGGAATGGGGATGCCCCCGATTCGCCATCTCCTTGCGTTCGTCGACACTCAAGAAGGTACACTCATGGATCAAAACGCGGCTGCCGCGGTACGCAGCCGGATCGAGAGGAACCGTGTCGCCCGTTATCGTCAAGAGGATGTCTTCTATCTGCTCCACCAAATACTCGCGTCCGTGCTTCGCCCGAAGGGCATCCAGCTCTGCCTGCGGCAGCGAGCGGAATTGAGGCTTGACCTTATCCACCGTCCGGACGATCTGATAACCCAGGCTGAGCGCGCGCGGAGGATTGATGTCGAGATAATGCTCCGTTGCGAACGTTCGCAGGATATGACGATCTGGTTCGATCGGATGTACCTGGTTCGGTCCCATCGGCAGCCATTCGACCTTGCCCGTAGTGCGGGAGTCAAAGCCCGACAGGAAGTTTGCTAATGCGCGTCCCGAACCGCTCTCTTCCGGGTAGATAGCAACGAAATCGCCTGCCCCGCCGCGCAAGTTGAGAAGCTGCACAAGACCTGCGCAGTGGTCTCGGTGAGCGTGGGTGATGGCAGCCAGGCGAATCTTATGAATCTTGCTGTCGAGCATGGCCGCAACGCCATCGCCGGCGTCGAACAGAATCCGGTGCGTCTCGTCGAAGACCCACGTAGAAACGAGCGGCGTTGAAAAGATTGTAATTTTGGGAGCGTCCATATAACAGGGTCTAGGGTCTAGGGTCTAGGGTTTAGGGTAATTGGCCAAGGGTGTAACAACCCTGTACCCTTGACACTATCCCCTATACCCCGCTCTAACTATCTCGACGAATTCCGCGCTGTGTAGGTCGCGGTCGCTGCGATGGCGGATATACCACTTGAGGCAGCGGGCTACCTGGTCCATTGCGTTTACTTCTGGGAGTAGGTTCACCAATTCATCCGGCCCGGCATTCATCAATTGCAGCATCAGATTAAGAGAATCGGGTCCGATCGCGATCGAATCTTCCGCCTCGAACCGATCCATCGAACAAAGCATGCCGCCCATTGCCGGACTGAACGCCAGGCGCGCTCCCTTGATCGGCTGCATACATTTGACACAGTGGCCGAGCGCGGGATGGTAGCCCCGTTCCGAAAGGAGCCGCAGCTCGAAACTGTGAACGATCACGTCGAGGCCGACGCCGCTCTGAACCCGCCTCAGAAGATACAGCGCCGAGAGCAAGAGGTCGAAGACCTCCTGGTTGGGTTCCCGCTCCGCGATGAATCGCTCAGCAAGCTCGCAAAGATAGGTTGCGCGGGAGAGACAGCCCAGATCGCCTCGCAGCGCCGGGAACGATTCGCGGATTTCGCACTGCGAGACGATGTCCAGCGATTTACCAGTCGCCAGCAGCATGCGAGACAACGTGAATGGCTCCGTTGCGCCGCTGAGCTTGCTGGCACCCCGACGGGCGCCCTTTGCGACGGCGTCGACGCGGCCATTTTCGCGAGTAAGCAACCTCAGGATACGATCCGTCTCACCCAGATCATTCCTGCGAAGGACAATGGCATTGACTTTATAAGCCGGCATAGCGATAAGGGAGCCGTCATTAGAGAATAGCCGTTATGAACGTAATGAACATAATAACGACTTTCAATTCCGTTCATAATGTTCATAACGGCCACTAAAGATTACGGCTTTGTGGCGGATTTGAGGCTTGCGGCGAAGCGGCCTGCCTCTTCGGCCGCCGACGGGCTGTCGCCGGCTCCGGCGATGACCTCGACCAGGGCGCTGCCGACGACGACTCCCTCCGCAAAGCTCCCGATCGCCTTTACGTGTTCGGGCCGCGAGATACCGAACCCCACAAGCACGGGCGCGTTCGTCTGTGACTTAACCCTCGATACAAACTCCTTGAGATCTTGCGGCACGTCCTGGCGGGCTCCGGTGACGCCGGTGCGCGACACACAGTAGACGAATCCAGTCGAAATCCCGGCCACCACCTCGATCCTCCCGGCCGTGCTCGTGGGCGCCAGGAGAAAGACGGTATCCAATCCTTCGCGTCGCGCCAGGCCAAGCCAGGGCTGGGCTTCCTCCGGCGTAAGATCGGTCTGGATTACGCCATCCGCGCCGGCCGCCGCCGCGTCCTTTGCAAATCGTTCCAGGCCGTAGCTTAGCGCGGGATTGAAGTAGGTCATCAACACGATCGGGATCTGGCTTTGACGCCGAATATCGGCAAGCGCTTGGAAGACTTTGGAGACCGTTGCGCCACGCTCCAATGCTCGCTGGCCGGCGGCCTGGATGCTCGGACCATCTGCCAGGGGATCGCTAAACGGGACCCCAAGCTCGATGGCATCGGCGCCGGCGCGATCGAGCGCGAGGGCGATCTCGACGGTCCGCTCCATCGACGGGTCGCCCGCCATGATGTAGCAGACCAGCGCTTTTTCGCCGCGCATCTCAAGCGCATCGAACTTTTCCGTCAGTCGGGTCATTCAGACAACCGGTTCCGTTCTTGCGGAATGAGCTTGAGATCGCACACATCACACCGTGATCTCTAGCTCGCGCGCAGCGGTCTCCACGTCTTTATCTCCCCGGCCGGAGAGGTTCATCAAGACAATGGCGTCGCGGCTCATATTCGGTGCGATGTTCTTCAAGTGCGCGAATGCATGGGCCGACTCCAGCGC
>JBGPOG010000466.1:0-4073 GCA_041487935.1 Chthonomonadia bacterium
GAGCCTCGCCCTCCCATTTCCGGATCGCAATTTTCTCGGTCCGAACAGGTTGTTGTCCTCGTATTGGGATTGCTAATTTTCAGCTTCGTTACTGCTGCCGCTCAGGAAACCCGCGGAGTTACCGCGCCCGAGAGCACCAAAGGCACGGTTTTCAAGGGTAAAGCGCCCGTCGCTTCCGAGCTGCTCAGGGTCAGATTCCCCCGGCCCAAGGAGTTCAAGCTTCCCAACGGCGCGCGAATCTTCATTCTTGAAGATCACAGGTTGCCGACCGTCCGCATCAGTCTCAGCGTCAAGGCGGGCACGATCTTCGGCATCAAGCCGGGCGTGGCCGAGTTCACGGCCAGCATGATGAACGAGGGAACCAAGGCGCGAGATTACAAGCAGCTCGGCGAAGCGGAAGAGAGCATCGGCGCGAATTTGAACGTGAGCGCGGGAACGGAACGAGCAACCGTCAGCGTCTCCGGTTTGACCGAATACACCGATCAGCTCATTGACCTGATGTCCGATGTACTTCTCAATCCCTCGTTCCCTCAAGACCGGCTGGATCGCGCCAAGTTCAGAAATAGGGCAGGGATGGCCCAGCGAAGATCGAATCCTGGCGCGCTTGCCGGGGATATCGTCGCCCGGACCTTCTACGGCGCCACGCCCTATGCTCGCGTGGCGGCAACGATCGATCAAGTCTCGGCAATCTCGCGCGATGATCTGGTCGCGTTCCACCAACGGTTCTTCAAGCCGAACGGCTGCGTCATCGGCGTGACCGGTGACATTGACTCTAAGTTCGTGGCCGGCAAGCTGAAAGACTCGCTCAAGAGCTGGCAACCGGGTCCAGCCGAGCCGGAGCTTCCGAAGGCGGACTTCAAGCCGAAGGAGGCCACGAAAATCTATTTGATCGACCGGCCCGGCTCGGCGCAAACCGTGCTCCAATTCGCCAACCTCGCCATCTCGCGCTCTGATTCTGACTACATTCCGCTGACTGTTGCGAACCGCGTGCTGGGCGGGGGAGCATCGGCCCGCCTGTTCCAGAACATCCGGGAAGACAAGGGTTACACCTACGGAGCCTATTCAAATCTCAGCGCGCCGAAGTGGCTTGGAATCTGGGGGGCCAGCGCCAGTGTCCGCACGCCGGTCACGGAACCTGCGGTTGGCGAATTCCTCAAAGAGTTCAAGCGCATCCAGAACGAGCCGGTACCGCAAGAGGAATTGGATAGGGCGAAGCGTTCCATTATCGGCGGCTTCGCCCGTACGCTCGAGAGCTCCGACGGAATTCTGGGCAGAAGCCTGGAGCTGGTGGACAACGGTCTTCCGGCAGACTATTGGGATACCTATCCGGAGAAAGTCCAGGCGGTGACTCCTGAAGAAGTCCAACGGGTTTCCCGCAAGTACCTCGGCGAAAACCGTATCCAGCTTATCGCCGTTGGCGAACGCGCCAAGATCGAGGAGGGGCTGAAGAAGTACGGCCCTGTCGAAGTGGTCGTGCCAGAGTCAGTTGGGGGAGGCGGTGGCCGCGGACGGAGGGGACGATTCGGGTTTCGGTATTAGAATTCCGATTTCCGCCAGATTTAAGGCGATGCGAGAAGGAGCGCCGGTGAACGAAGCAATCGAACTGCTGTTGGGGCGGCCGGTAAGGGTCTGGTCGAACCCTACCGGTGCCAGCGCTGGAGTCCTACGATCATCCATAGGTGAGGCTGCGCACAGGAAGGGCCGACGTGATTTGTGTTGCTGCTTACAATATCCGGATCATCGAGGACCTGGATCCCGCTGAAGCGCCGGCGCCAACTCCCAGGGATGTGCCGCTCCGGCCCAGCGGAATGCAGGAGTGATGGCCATATACGCCGTTTGACATATAGCCCGACAGGCAGGCGCTCCATAGGTCTTACTAATGGGAGACGGCGATTCAATTGATTTCGCGCCAAATCGCAATTTGCGCTTATTTCGGCGCCTCATCTTCCTTGAGCAGGTAATACCGCCCAATCTCCAGGTCGGTCCACGACTGGACATGTCCGTCCGGCCACCAGACAGTCACGATATCGGCCTTTCCCGATCCTAGGCCGAAGTGCATTCGCGGATCCGACGAAGAGAGATACGATATTGCCAGATACAAGCTGAGATCACGAGCTTGTGGAGCGAAGTACATCCAACGTCGGCGTCCGACATTTCGGACGTTGCGAATATGCCAATTCCGGCCGTCGTTCGACCCACGCAGATGTCATCCTGGCAGTACCTCCACTCATGGACAGCCGCTCAGAATCATAGAGCGTGACGCAACCAACAACGCGCGGGGGACAGACGAAAAAGCATCGAAGCTGATAGCGCTGCGCGTCTCGATCAGGTCCGAACTAGGCGAGAATTCTCTCTATAACGCTGCCAGCCACGTCGGTCAGTCGGAAGTCGCGGCCCTGAAAGCGATAAGTGAGGCGTTTGTGGTCGATACCTAGCAGGCGTAATATCGTTGCGTGCAGGTCGTTCACGTGGACAACATCCTCTACCGCGTTGTAGCCGAATTCATCCGTGGCGCCGTATGTTAGTCCGCCTTTGATCCCGCCGCCGGCCAGCCAGATGGAGAACGCTTTCATATGGTGGTCTCTTCCGTCTCCCTGTGCCATCGGAGTACGACCGAACTCACCGTTCCATAAGATGAGTGTATCGTGGAGCATTCCGCGTGACTTCAGGTCGGTGAGGAGGCCATACATTCCGCGATCCACTTCTTTCGCCGTACCCGCGACATGCGTCTTGATGGCGCCGTGATGGTCCCAGTCGCGGTGGTAGAGCTGAATAAACCGGCAGCCTCGCTCTGCCAGCCTGCGGGCAAGCAGACAGTTCGCAGAAAAGCTCCCATCTCCTCCGGTGGTGCCGTAGAGGTCGAGCGTGGCTTTTGACTCTTTTGAGACGTCCATGAGGTCCGGCACAGACGTCTGCATTCGGAACGCCATTTCATACTGAGCGATCCGAGTGGCAACTTCGGGGTCGTGGACTGAGTTGTTAGTGAGCCGGTTGAGACTCTGCACCGCCTCGACAACGTCCCTCTGGCCGTCCGGAGAAACACCGGCAGGCAGCTTAGCATACATGACCGGATCGCCCTGTGACCGGAATTCGATCCCCTGGTACTTGCTGGGCAAGAAGCCGCTGTGCCACTGCCGGGCTGAAATCGGCTGAGCCTGTCCGAACTTGCCGGACGACACCAATACCACAAAGCCCGGCAAATCCTGACTTTCTGAGCCGAGTCCGTACAGCAGCCACGATCCCATGGAAGGCCGCCCTGAAATCAGCGTGCCGGTATTCATGAATGTGTGTGCCGGATCGTGATTGATCGCATCGGTATGCATCGACCTGACGATGCAAATGTCGTCCGCCATCTCGCCGAGCAACGGGAAGATTTCAGAGATCTCCTGGCCGGACTTGCCGCACTTGATAAAGGCATGTTGAGGGGCGAAGCACTTAAGCGCCTGGTTCTGCAATTGTGCGATGGGCTGTCCTTTGGTGAGTGACTCCGGCATGGGCTGGCCATGTAATTGGGCTAACTTCGGCTTATAGTCAAAGGTTTCGAGATGGGAAGGGCCGCCCGCCATATACAATTGAATGACACGTTTGATCTTCGCCGGATAGTGGAGCTGGGTAATTATGCCGCGCGATCCTGGACCATTCTTGGTCTGCCCCGCCACATCAGCCCAGGAACTCTGAGGATTTAGCAAGTTCCAGAGCGCGGCAGTGCCGATTGTCGCCCCGGTTCGGCAGAGGAACGCTCGCCGATTAATCACGAGGCCCCTCTCGTTATCGATAATCATAATCAGTTCCTCGTGATGAATTCGTGTAAATTCAAGAGAACTCGCGCCACGGATGTCCAGGCAGCGACCTCTATTGGGGGAAGAGCCTTATCCGGCGGATAGTTTCCAACCAGGGCAAGCTCGCCTGCCGCTGCGTTCTGAGTCGAATACTCGGCTTTCCGGCGCTGGTACACCCTCAGCAGAGTCTGTGTTTCCTGAGGCGTCGGATCTCGCTGCAGAGCAAAGCGATAGAACGCCTTAAGTTGGGCGTTCGGATCGTGGTTTTCTATACGAAGGACACGTTCCGCCAGC
>JBGPOG010000467.1:0-4061 GCA_041487935.1 Chthonomonadia bacterium
CCCGAACCGTCGGCCATGCCGTCATCCCGAACCGTCGTTGTGAGGGAACTGCTTTTGACGTTTGTCCTTGGATGCTCTCCTGAAAATACCGGGATGGGCGTCTAGGGAACGTGCCGGGCTTTTCATACCTGGTTGTGTGCGCGGCACATGAGGTCTCCTAAGAAACTTCACCGTTTAGTACACGAATGTCAACTCGCAAATTCAAAAACAGATCCGTACGGGGATGACGGGGGCTGTGACAGTTTCTTACGCTCAACGCCGCGTTAGGCGCGGTAAAATGCTCGGAATGACTGAATCGGCGATCTACGAGAGATTTGCAACGACCTCAGTTGGTTCGACAGTTCGCACATCAACGCGCTAATTAGCGAACGAGGAGTAAGTTCATGCGTCGGTCCGTTTCGATTGCCGTATTTCTTTTGTTCGCCTTTACCCTTTCTGCAATTGCCCAAAACCTCCACCCGCTTCTGCTTCAAAAGCCCACTTTGAGCGAAACCCAAATCGCGTTCGCATTTGCCGGAGACCTGTGGATCGTGGATCGTCAGGGAGGAGAAGCCAGGCGGCTGACGAGCGGCGTGGGCATCGAGACCCATCCCCACTTCTCACGAGATGGGTCCCAGATCGCCTTCACCGGCCAGTACGACGGCAACACGGATGTATTCGTGATGCCGGCTGCCGGAGGAGTCCCGCGGCGCCTGACGTACCACCCAAACCCCGACGAGGCCGTCGGGTGGACTCCGGACGGAAAGAATGTGGTTTTTCGGTCGTCGCGCCTGAGTTTTTCGCCTGTTCCAAAGCTTTTTACCGTTCCGGTGGAAGGAGGCTACCCCACGGAACTGCCGCTGCCTTCGGCCATGGATGCGTCCTATTCGAATGGCGGAACGCGCCTTGCTTATGTGCCAACGCTTCAATGGCAGCGAGCCTGGAAGCGATACCAGGGCGGTCAGACGACGCCCGTTTGGTTGATCGACCCGAACTCGCTGCAGGTCGAGAAGGTACCGCGTGAAAACTCCAACGATTCCACCCCTATGTGGATCGGAAACAAAGTCTATTTCCTGTCCGACCGCAGCGGCCCGATAACGCTGTTCAGCTATGACCCCGCGACAAAACGTGTGGCGCAGGCCATCAAGAACGAGGGCCTTGACATTAAGGCAGCCTCGGCCGGTCCCGGCGCCATCGTCTACGAGCAGTTCGGCTCCATTCACCTGCTGGATTTGGCGACCGGGAAGGCTTCGCCGGTCAATATCAAAATCGCCGCCGACCTGCCGGAAGTGCGTCCGCGGCTGGTGAACGCGGGAAAGAACATTATGAACGCCGGCATCTCTCCTTCCGGCGTGCGCGCGGTATTCGAGGCTCGCGGCGATATCTACACGGTGCCGGTGGAAAAGGGCGACGTCCGAAACCTGACCAACACGCCTGGCGTCGCGGAGCGCGATCCCGCCTGGTCTCCCGACGGCAAGTGGATCGCCTACTTCTCGGACGAATCCGGCGAGTACGCCCTGCACATCCGCGAGCAGACCGGCAAAGGGGATGTGAAGAAGATCGATCTTGGCAAGCCCACGTTCTAATATTCCCCACTCTGGTCCCCGGACAGCAAGAAGATCGCCTACGTAGATAAGGCGCTGAATCTCTGGTTCGTGGAGGTAGAGAAGGGCGCGCCGGTTCACGTGGACCGCAATCCATACTTCTTCTACCAGATTTCGCCGGTCTGGTCTCCGGACAGCCAGTGGATCGCCTACGCGCGCAAGCTCAAGAGCCACATGGGAGCGGTGTTTCTCTATTCGCTCAAGGATAACAAGGCGACGGAGGTGACGGACGGACTTAGCGACGCGCGGTCGGTCGCGTTCGACAAGAGCGGCAAGTATCTCTATTTCTCCGCGAGCACGGATACAGCCCAGTCGGTGTGGTTCGGGAACATGTCCGGCATGTTCAGGCCGGTAAGCGCGAGCGTGTATCTGGTTGTTTTGAAAAAGGGACAGCCGTCGCCCCTTGCTCCCGAAAGCGACGAAGAGAAGCCGAAAGAACCGGACAAGCCGGAAGAGAAAAAGGATGCAGCCAAGCCCGGTGACGCAAAGCCAACCGATGCTAAGCCGGCCGAAGCCAAGCCCGACGAGAAAAAACCGGAGCCAGTGCAGATCGACCTGGAGCGCATCGGGCAGCGGATTGTCTCACTCCCCATTCCGGCCAAAAACTACGCCAACATCGGAGCGGGCAAAGAGAACATCCTGTTCCTTCTGGAAGGCCCGCCCGTCACAGGTCCCGGCCAAAATTCCCTCCACCGATTCGATCTTAAGGCGCGTAAGCTGGAGAAGCTTGCTGATGGTATCGGCTCCGCGGACGTCTCGTTCAATGGGGAGAAGCTGCTGATCGGCCAGGGACCGCGATACTCGATTACGTCCGCTGCCGGGCCGTTCACACCCGGCGCTCCGCTAAAAACCGACTCCATGGAAGCCCTGATCGATCCCAAATCCGAATGGCGGCAGATGTACCGCGAAACGTGGCGGGTCGTTCGGGACTTCATGTACGATCCCAACTTGCACGGTGTAAACCCCGCCGCGATGAGCCGTCGCTACGAACCCTACCTCGAGAACGTCGCGGCCCGTGTGGATCTAAACTACCTCTTCGAGGAGATGCTTGGCGAGCTGACCGTTAGCCACGTTTTCCCGGGTGGAGGCGATTCGCCCCAGCCGACTCAAGTAGGAGTGGGTCTCCTGGGCGCGGATTACAAGATCGAAAACGGCCGCTACCGATTCGGCCGGGTATTCGATGGAGAGAATTGGAACCCGCAGCTCCGCGCGCCGCTCACGCAGCCGGGAGTGGACGTGGCGGCGGGTGAATACCTGCTGGCGGTCAATGGACGCGACGTGCGTCCGCCGGACGAGGTTTACAAGTTTTTCGAGGCAACCGCGGGCAAGTCTACCACAATCAAGGTCGGCCCGAATCCTGACGGATCCGGATCGCGAGAGGCCACCGTGGTGCCGGTGCAAAGTGAGTTCGCACTCCGCAATCGCGCGTGGATCGAGGATAACCGCCGCCTGGTGGACAAGCTCAGCGGCGGACGGCTGGCTTACGTCTACATTCCGGATACGGGGGGCAGCGGTTATACGAGCTTCAACCGGTACTTCTTCTCGCAGCTCGAGAAAGAGGGAGCGGTCATCGACGAGCGGTATAACGGCGGCGGACTGATCGCCGATTACGTCATCGACTACCTGAAACGGCCGCTCCTGAGCTACTTTGCCCAGCGCGAGGGCGACGACTTCCCCAACCCTACCGGCAGCATTTTCGGCCCCAAGGCGATGCTGATCAACGAATACGCCGGCTCCGGCGGCGACGCCATGCCCTGGATGTTCCGCGCCGCCAAGATCGGCCCTCTGATCGGGAAGCGCACCTGGGGAGGGCTTGTGGGCGCAAGCGGCTTCCCGCTGATCGATGGTGGCGTGAGCGGCGCGCCCCAAAGCGGCATGTGGAACCCGAACGGCACCTGGGACGTGGAGAACCACGGAGTAGCCCCGGACATCGAAGTCGAGAACGATCCGGCCTCCGTCCGCGCCGGCCATGACTTGCAGTTGGAAAAGGCCGTGGACGTCCTGATGGAAGAACTGCGAAAGAACCCGCTGCCGAAGCACACAAGGCCGGCGTTTCCGAATTATCAACGGAGGAAATAGGTTAAGCGCCACAAACGCTAAGACGCCTGGACTAATTCTCCCCTGCATTGCCGCAGCCGCTCCTAGTGATAAAACGTCAAAATCAGATCCCTCCGGGATGACGGAACTGTTGCGTTTGTCATTAATTACAGCGTGTGGCTAGCTACATAAACTTCTCGGGATGTTTTTTCGCGGGACTAATTGTCAAGGTTCGTTACGATATCGCTTGCTCACCGGAACTCTGCCGGTATTCGAGTTTGCGGCCAATCCATACGGATCTTCGATTTATCGCTTCTTGGCAAACGCCCACCCGCGCTCCAGGTTTCTTGCACGCCCACGCTCCAGATTTCTTGCACGCCACGCCCCGCAGGGCATTGAGACGATTTTGGGCGCTCAGGCCGCGACCGTCTCCCCGGCGAC
>JBGPOG010000468.1:0-4058 GCA_041487935.1 Chthonomonadia bacterium
CGGTCCATTGGCGTATTCGATAGCGTCGAGGGCGTCCTGGACGTAACGATCCATTGCGCCGAGTGGTTGCGTGTCCGTGTGCGACATCCCACAGTTCACGACAAATAACGGCTCGGCCCTCAACGTCTCACACCAAAGCAAAAACTCGTGATAGCCCAGACCATTTGTACACATGTATCCCCAGAGATTCATGTGGCTATCGCGCTCAACGATAGGCCCGAGGGTCGTTTTCCAATAAAAGCGGTTTTCAAGTTTGTCGCCTTCCACAAAGCAACCGCCGGGAAATCGAACAAACGACGGTCTCATGTTTGAGACAAGTCCGGACAGGTCCGCTCGTACGGGCGGAGATCCTTGCTTCAGTAACGGCATCATGGATATGCTCTTGATGAAAACTTCTCCCGGAGCAGGGATTGTAATTCGGAATGCCGATTTCGAATCTGACTTCGTCGGCCTGAGGATAAACGTGTACGTTCGCTCTGTCTGCTCAATTCCCTCTATTCTCTTCGAGCAAATGACGCGATTGTCTCCGGAAACGAGTTCAACGATTGCTTCGGGTGTGCTGCCCGCCGTACGGGCGGCGTTTGAAATCACTAACTTGCAGGAAAGTGCTTCGCCGGATTTTACGCCAATTCCCCAATAGCCGCTATTACGGATTCCGCCGCGCGCTCCATCTGTTCCTGTTACGTTCACACCTGCGGTTGATGGCTGTCCGAGATACCCTGGGACGGGACCGCCAAATGATAATTCTGTTTTCGCCCCCCCCGTTTGTATGGTCGTCCACGCCTCCGTCTCTGCGAAGTTGGGACTTCGAATCAACTCCGCATTCAGCCCGCCGTCTCCCGCGTGGTTGATCTCTTCATAGAAGATGCCGTGCTGGAGGGGGCTGAGGCGCGGGCCGACTTTCGAGACGACTACAGAAATCGTTGAGTCGATTGCTAGCGCATGCCGGGAAGTACTCGCCGAAGCCCAGATAAGTGTGAGAATAGCCAATAATCGAAAGATTCGCATTGAGTCGTAGCCTTTGTCTTGGACATGCACCGCTCGCGCAGTCATAGTGCCGCTCGCTTTTTATGCCACTCGGTCGCCTGCTCGTACGTGTACGCCGTTCGGAACAAGGTCTCTTCGGCAAATGGTTTGGCGAGAATCTGCAGGCCGGCCGGCAGGCCATCTACAAATCCGCACGGTATGGAGATTCCAGGGATTCCGGCCATGTTGATAGGCAGAGTGCAGACGTCCGCCTGCTTCATGGCCAGGGGGTCGCCGCTCTTTTCGCCGATTTTGAATGCGACCGTAGGTGATGTCGGTGTACACAGCACGTCGAACCGCTCGAAGGCGCGGTCGAAGTCCCGGCGAATGAGCGTCCGAACTTGCTGGGCGCGCTTATAATAGGCATCGTAATAACCAGCCGACAGGGCGTAGGTGCCGATCATGATCCGCTGTTTGGCTTCGTCGCCGAACCCTTCGTCGCGGGTCTTCTCCATCATGCCTATGTGGCCTGCAAGTTCCTTCGTTCGATGTCCGTATTTCACTCCGTCGAATCGAGCCAGGTTGCTGGAGGCTTCCGCGGGCGCGATGATATAGTACGCAGCAAGGCCGTACTCGGTCGAAGGCAGCGAGCACTCCTCAGCGGTCGCGCCGAGACCACAAAGCTCTTCGATCGCCTTTCGCACGTGAGTCGCGACTTGCGGATCGATGCCCCTGCCCAGATACTCTTTCGGGACGCCGATCCGCAAGCCCCCGACATCCGCGCGGCACGCTCGCCGGTAATCCGGGACTTCTACTTGAAGTGACGTTGAGTCGAGCGGATCGTGCCCGGCGATTGCGTTCATCACGAGAGCGGCGTCTTCAACCGTCCGAGTAATGGGTCCGACCTGGTCCAAGGAGGAGGCATAAGCCACAAGTCCGTACCGGCTGACTCGGCCGTAGGTCGGCTTAAGACCTACGACACCGCACAGCGATGCCGGCTGGCGGATCGATCCTCCGGTGTCCGAGCCGAGCGCGATGGCAGCCTCTCCCGCGGCAACTGCCGCCGCCGAGCCGCCGCTGGACCCGCCCGGAACGCGGCTAAGGTCCCACGGGTTGCACGAGGGCCCGTATCCGCTGTTCTCAGTGCTCGAGCCCATGGCGAATTCGTCGCAGTTCGTCTTGCCGATCAACACGGCGCCGGCTTCCTTCAGGCGGGTGACGACGGTTGCGTCGTAGGGAGGAATGAATTTCGGAAGGATTTTCGAGCCGCAGGTCGTTCGGATGCCGCGAGTACACAGGTTGTCCTTGAGCGCCAGCGGAATTCCGGCAAGCGGCCCGATTCGCTCACCGTTGGCGATAAGCTCATCGACCTTCGACGCCTGGTCGAGGGCCCGTTCGCGAGTAACCGTAAGGTAGGCGCGCACCTCCGGTTCGACCGCCTCCACGCGCCCGAGCACAGACTCCGCCACTTCACGCGCGGAAATCTTCTTACTCGAGAGCAGGCCGTTGAGCTCAACGGCGGTAAGTTCGAAAAGTTCAGCCATCCGCTAACCTTCGACGATGCGCGGCACGATGAAGCATCCATCCCGCGCCTCGGGAGCATTCTGGAGGATTTCTTCGCGCGGAAGCGATGGTCGCGCCACGTCTTCGCGAAGCACGTTTGCCACCGCAAAGCTGTGCGAGGTCGGCTCGATCCCGGAAATATCCAGTCCCTGAAGCTTCTGGAACTGCTCGATCAGTCCGTTGAGGTGCCTGGTCTGCATCTCGATTTCGTCTTCTTCCAGCTCCAGTCGCGCCAATAGGGCCACCTTGCGAACCTCATCCGCCGTCAATGCCATTCTTTCAATCCTCCGGGAAGCTATTGGAAGATTATAGCACCGTCATGATTGCGGGAGCGTCAATGAAGGAGGGAGGAGACACACGGATGCCGAAACGAAGTATGACTTACATCAGCTACGGCTGCTTCTGGAGATTTCTTGGGTTACCCATAGATGAAACACTCTCTCTTAACGATCATCTCTACAGCCATTGCGCTCCTTACCTTCTCGGCCCTAGCGCAGCGGTCGAACAAACCGCCCGTAACGCCGGTCGACTTCAACCGCGAAATCCGCCCGATCCTCGCCAACAACTGTCTCAACTGCCACGGCGCGGACGAAAAGGCGCGGCAGGCAAGACTAAGACTGGACTCATTCGCAGGCGCGACGGCAAAGCGCAGCGCCGGATTTGGAGCGATCATCCCGGGCAAGTCGGCGAAAAGCCTGCTATTCGAGCGGATCACAGCCAAGCAGGATGCGCTGCGAATGCCGCCAGTCGCTTCCGGCAAGACGCTGACGCCTGGTCAGATCGACATCCTGCGTCGTTGGATCGACCAGGGCGCGAAATATGCGGTTCACTGGGCATTCGTGGCGCCGAAGAAGCCGGCAATACCGGTAGTCGATAATCCAAAATCCAAAATCCTGAATTGGTGCCGCAACCCAATCGACAACTTCGTCCTTGACAGGCTCCTTAAGGAAAGCCTGCGGCCGTCGCCGGAAGCCGACAAGCACACCCTTTGCCGGCGCCTCTATCTAGACCTTATCGGTCTACCCCCATCGCCAAGAGACCTCGACGAGTTCGTCAACGACAGACGTGCTGACGCGTACGAACGCCTGGTCGATAAGCTCCTCGCGTCTCCCCATTACGGCGAGCGCTGGGCGCGACGATGGCTGGACGTGGCCCGCTACGCCGATACCAACGGCTATGAGAAGGACCGCGAGCGGTCTATCTGGCCCTACCGCGACTGGGTAATCAGGGCGCTGAATTCGGACATGCCGTTCGATCGGTTCACGATCAAACAACTCGCTGGAGACCTTCTCCCCAATCCAACGCTTGACGACATCACCGCCACAGGCTTTCACCGCAATACGATGCAGAACGAAGAGGGCGGGATCGATATTGCCGAGGACCGGTTCAAACAGATGGTCGACCGGGTCGGCACCACCGGCGCCGCCTGGCTGGGCCTCACTGTGATGTGTACTCAATGCCACAACCACAAATACGATCCGCTGACCCAGCGCGAGTTCTACGGACTTTACGCTTATCTCAACAACACG
>JBGPOG010000469.1:0-4054 GCA_041487935.1 Chthonomonadia bacterium
CAGTTCACCGAATCTCCCACATGCTGACGTGCTGCATCACGCCCGCGATCGGAAGCTCCTTAACCACCGTCCCAGACGCTCCGCGGCCCGCTTCGTTCGCTGCAACGCGATTAACCCTCCTCGCCGGCAGCCGCCTCTTCTTCCCCGCCCTCCTCCTCCTCCGCAGGAGATACCACGTCGACCGCCGCCGTGTACACCGCGTGGATAACCTCGGTCGGCGTCGTGATTCCGCGCAGCACTTTCTCCAGGCCGTCTTCGATCATCGTCCGCATTCCCTGTTCTCGAGATGCTTTGAACAATGCCGCCACCGGAGCGTTGTGGGTAACGAGGTCTTTGATCTGATGCGTGTTCATCAATAGCTCGAACACGCCAACTCGTCCCTTGAACCCCGTCTCGCGGCAGTTCTTGCAGCCCTTGCCGTGGAAAAACTTCTTTCCGGCGCCTTCCTCCAGGCTCATGCCCAACTGCAGAACTTCATCGTCGGTGGGCTTGTAGGCCTCCTTGCACTCGGGGCAGATGGTGCGCACCAGTCTTTGCGCGAGGATGCAGATCACCGTCGACGCAATGAGGTACGGCTCGCCGCCCATGTCGAGCATTCGGCCCATGGTCTCGACCGCGTTATTGGTGTGGAGCGTGGTCATCACGAGGTGTCCCGTAAGGCTCGCCTGGATGCCGATCTTGAGCGATTCCGGGTCGCGCATTTCTCCCACCATCATCACGTCCGGGTCCTGGCGCAGGAACGACCGCATCACGCGCGGGAAGGTCATCTTCTCGGTCACCTGCACCTGTGTAATGTTGTCCTGAAACTCGTATTCCACCGGATCCTCGACGGTGACGATGTTCCGCTGCTGGCGGTCCAGCTTGTTGATGGAGGCGTAGAGCGTGGACGTCTTTCCGGAACCCGTAGGCCCGGTGACGATGATCATCCCATACGGTGTTTGGATCGCCTGCACCCAGTTTTCCTGAACGTCCGGCGGCATTCCGAGGATGCCGATATCGATCCGCACGCTCGCAGGGTCCAAAAGCCGCATCACCACCTTTTCCCCGTTGAGACTCGGCAGCACGGAAACGCGGGCGCTGAACTTGCGGTTCATGTACTCCATGTCGATGCGGCCGTCCTGAGGCTCCCGACGCTCGTCGATGTGCATTCCGGCCGCCAGCTTCAGGCGGGCGAGGACGTTAGGGGCGTACTCGTTCTGGAAGCTGCCGAGCTGGTGCATGATCCCATCCACGCGCAGTCGAATGCGTGTATTGGTCCGTTCCGGCTGCAGGTGAATGTCGGAAGCGCCCGCGTCGAGCGCTTCGGTGAAAACCCGGTCGACGATGCTGACGCCGACCGTAGAATCTTCCCCGCCCATCTCCCGCGCGATGCCGCCTTCGCGCAAAATGAGCCGGAACTTACGGCTGGCCACCGGCTGCGTCTGCCCCAAAGTCTGTGCCATGAGAACCTCTCCAGGTGAAAGTGTAGGTTAATAAATACGGAATGCGTGGTGAGCGCTCGGGATACAGCATTAATACCGTCCAGATTATAACACTGTGGACGCCTGGTGTCGAGGGGATTGGCACGAAGTAACAGTTCACGATCCGTGGGGTAGGGGTGAAGCATTCGGGCTAACGGTTGGCGGGTTCCGATACATTATGTCGTCCGAATGCTTCACCCCTACGCGCGGCCGATCAGCGTTTTACACGAATTGTGAACACTTCCGGCACGAAGTACACGTTTACACGTGGCGGGGCTCCGGCGCAGCCCTGTTAGGGACAAACGGTCGGGGCCCACGTCATCCTTGTAAGGATCCGCTTTTGACTATGCCGCCTACAAAAGCGAGCAATCCGGTACATCGGAGCATAATAGATCAACGACCCGCGAATGACGTGTATACTAAATGTCGGATGCGAGGTATCGGCATCTAACCGAACCGCGCGTTCAGGTCAGCCACAATCCAATCCCGAATAATCAGACTGTCAGGAAATGAAGTCCCCGTGAGCGATCCGTCAATTTCAATCCGTAACGTGTCCAAGAGTTATCAAATTGTCCACAACAGTGAGCGCCAGACGACGCTCGTCGATGCGCTCATGCACAGCCTGCGCAACCCGTTGCGCCGCCGGCAAACCGAGACGTTCTACGCGCTGCGCGACATCGAATTCGATGTTCAGCAGGGAGAAGCTCTGGGGATTATCGGCAGAAACGGGGCCGGAAAAAGCACGCTGCTCAAAATTCTGAGCCGAATCACCGAGCCATCGACCGGCGAGATCGATATCTACGGCCGGGTAGGCAGTCTCCTTGAAGTCGGCACCGGTTTCCATGCGGAGCTGACCGGCAGAGAGAACATCTATCTAAACGGCGCGATCCTCGGAATGAAGCGGAGTGAGATCAGAGCGAAATTCGATGAGATTGTATCGTTTGCCGAGGCCGGCCAATTTCTGGATACTCCCGTTAAGCGGTATTCGAGCGGGATGTACGTCCGGCTCGCTTTCGCGGTCGCAGCAAATCTCAGCCCGGATATCCTGATCGTGGATGAGGTCCTCGCGGTGGGTGACATGGCGTTCCAACGTAAGTGTCTTGGCAAAATGGACGAAGTTGCGAAACAGGGACGTACGGTGTTGTTTGTCAGCCACAATCTTGAAACGGTGTCGGCGCTCACTCAGAAGTGCGTGGTTCTGGAGGGCGGCAAGTGCGTGTTCCATGGGCCGACTGCCGACGGCATTCGGCGATATCTGCAATCGGGCGCGCCCAAGGAATACGCATATACCGCCGAGTGCGCTCCCGATAGGCCCAGCCTTCTGGGTGTCAAGCTGCACACATCCCACCCGGACAATGTCCAGTCGCAGGGCGAGCCGTTCGAGGTTGACTTTGATATCAGCCTGCCGGAACCCACCGAAGGGATTCGGCTCGTTGTGCAGGTACTTAACGAGCTTCACCAGCCGACACTGTACGCATGGCGTTACGATTCCGACGCCCCGTTTCTCCGCGAGCCAGGCGTCCACCGAGTGCGTTGCCGGGTACCCAAAATGCGCCTGTATGTCGGTCGATATAGTCTTCGAGTACACTTTCTGGGATCCTGGATGGGACCGAGGTACGACATAGTCGAGGGGATCTGTCCCTTCGAGGTCGCGATGCTCGACAAACCGCGCGAAGGCCCATGGTTGCCGCAAATGGGAGTCTACGTCGAGGATTGCAACTGGGATTCCGAGATCGTCTCCCGTCCACGATCGGAGAATAATGGAAACCCATTGGACCAGGAAGTCGGCCACCAAGAGTTGCTCGCGGGGCGCTCTGCCGGCCCGATCGACATACATCCATCGAATCCCGATCCGAGTCCTAAACGAATCGACCTGTAAAGATGAGACCAGCGCAGTGGGGGATGGAATTCATCCGATCGAGCCGATGGGAGAGCCCAAGGTCATTTCCGAACGGACGAGCCGGTGAGGAAACTGGTGGAACAGGAGGAGCTTGATACGATGCCAACAATTATCGAGTCCCCATCGATCGTTCATGCGGCGGGAAATCTGCCGAAGGTGATCGAAGAGTATATCGGCCTCGCGAATTCCGGAACGTTCGGAGTGAGTATCGCCCGAATGCGGAGCCCGGGCGGCTGGGAAGAGCCCGGACAGATCCCGGAATTCGACGAGTATACCGTCGTGCTTCGTGGATCGCTGCGCTTGGCGTCGAAGTCCGGCGTGGTCGACCTGAAGGCGGGACAAGCGCTTATCGCGCACAAAGGAGAATGGATTCAGTACAGCTCGCCTGAGCCGGAAGGCGCGGAATACATCGCAGTGTGCATCCCCGCATTTTCGCCGGAAACCGTGCATCGGGACGCTTAGCCCCAATACGGTTCGTTTAAGATTCCCGATGTCCAGTCCACGACGGTGGACTTCGCTATGAGTAGCCGCGAGTTTACTCGCCAGGTGGCGTAACCGAACAGTATTGCGCTTAGCCCCAATGCTGTTCGGTTAACGATGTAGGGGCGACCCTGTGTGGTCGCCTTTGACCGCGGGCGACCACACAGGGTCGCCCCTACCGACAGACGGATTGATGTTAACCGAACGGTATTGC
>JBGPOG010000470.1:0-4023 GCA_041487935.1 Chthonomonadia bacterium
CGGACGATGTCCCGGCCCACTATAACCTGATGCAATGCTATCGCAGACTTCGACGAATCGCCGAAGCACGTCGCGAGGAAGGCATCTATCGGGTTCTGCGCGAATCCGATCCGCCCGTACAGCTCGTCGATCCCTATCTGCGAGCTCACCCAGATGGGCGTCTCGAAGCGCAGCGAATTCACGAGCACGTCCTTAGTGATATCATTTTACACAGTCAGGCAGCGAACGCTAATGAGAAGGTCGGAACCAAATGAGCGCGCCGGGACGATTGACCGGTACCCTCGGGCGGGTTTTGCGCGAGCCTGGCTACATGGGGCTGAACCCCCATGCTGCCATTGATACTTTGCCTGCCTTCGCAGGCAAAAATCTGGAAACGCGCCCGCGCAAGCGAGGGCTCCGCCATCCGGGGCCCGGGCGTTTCGGCCCGATTGTCCCGCCTGCCAACAGAGCTCAACGAATCCGGCCCACAGTATTAGCCTCGATCGGATTGACCGTGCTATTGTCTGTCGCGGGCTGCCATTCTCCCACGAATACGGATCCTCAACCAACGCCGGCTCCGCCGAACGTTACCTTCGAAGACGTAACCCAAAGGTCGGCCCTGGTCTTTACCCAGACGAACGGAGCAGCCGGAGACAAACTTCTTCCTGAGGCGATGGGTTCAGGCTGCGCCTTCCTGGATTTTGATAATGATGGCTGGCAGGACATTTTGCTGGTCAACGGAAAGTCGTGGACTTCCTCGAGGAAGCGCGGAGGCGCTACTCTCAAGCTGTTCCGCAACGATCGCCATGGGCGCTTTGTCGATGTTACGAAGGAGACCGGTCTTGATATTGAAATGTACGGCATGGGCGTCGCGGTGGGCGATTTCGATAACGACGGGTACGATGACCTGTTTGTTACCGGGGTTGGAGGCTGCAAGCTATTTCATAACGTTCCGGTGGCGGAACGTTATGGGCGCGGAAGCGCGGTAATCCGTCGATTTGAAGACGCAACCACCAGAGCCGGGGTTTCGAGTCCCGGATGGGCGACAAGCGCGACCTGGCTGGACTACAACCGCGATGGGAGGCTGGACCTCTTCGTTTGCCACTATGTCAAGTGGTCGCCCGAGGCGAACAAGCCGTATAGCGCGGACAACGTGCATAGAACTTACTCCAACCCGGAACAATACTCCGGAGAAACCTGCCGCCTCTACCGCAACGAGGGCGCCGGCCGGTTCAAGGACGTGACGCGTGAAGCAGGAATTGTGAACGATGCGAGCAAGGCGCTTGGAGTCGTCGCGTTCGATTTCGATCAGGACGGCTTGCCGGACATCCTGGTTGCCAACGACACGACGCCAAACCTTCTCTATCATAACCAAGGCGACGGCACGTTCAAAGAGGTCGCAGTCGAGATGGGCGTGGCGGTTTCCGAGCAGGGTAAAGCCAAAGCCGGAATGGGAGTCGACTGCGGGGATGACCGGAATGACGGACAGGAATCGATCCTCGTGACCAATTTTTCCGGCGAGCAGTTTACGCTCTACAGGAAGGAGTCGACCGGACATTATCTCGATGAAGCGGCCCGAAGCGGAATTGGCAACGCAAGCCAGTATTTCCTGGGTTTTGGCGCGTTCTTCTTTGACTACGATGGCGATGGCCGGCAAGACATCTTCGTGGCAAACGGGCACATACAGAGTGACGTGGAAGCCCGCCAACCGGACGTGGTCTATCGCGAGCCTGCGCTCCTGCTCCGAAACACCGGCAACGGTCAATTCGTGAACGCGACCGCCGAGACTGGCCAAGCGCTTCAAACACCTATGATCGGTCGCGGTACTGCCTGGGGTGATTTCGATAACGACGGCCACCCGGATATTTTGATTACCTCGAATTTCGGCGATCCGACCAGCGGCCACTCGCCATCCGACGGTAGGGCGCGCCTGTTGCGTAACGCAAACCGCACGGGAAACAATTGGATCCGCTTCCGTCTCGAAGGTGTCAAAAGTAATCGAGATGCTTATGGCGCGCGCGTTCGCATTCGTGCCGGTGGACTCACTCAGACCCATAGCGTCAAATGCGCCTCTAGCTACCTCTCGCAAAGCGATCGCCGGCTGCTGTTCGGCGTCGGCAAATCCAGCCAGGTAGAGGCGATCGAGATTCAGTGGCCGAGCGGGCAGGTGCAGACGTTAGGTCCGGTCGAGGCTAATCGGTCGTTCCGTATACGTGAGGGCGGCATTCCGCTAAAGGACGTTGCCGCTCGGTGACGCAGGATTTCACCACGGCTTGCTCGAAGAGACGCGGGAGTTGGCAGCCAATTCATTTAGGAGGCTCTCATGGCAGAGTCGGCCCAGTCCCGAATACCCCCAGAATCTCATGCAGATCTCGCGCGCGCTGTCATGCGGCGGCAGGCCGCGCTAAGCATCCGGGTTGCCGCCGTTTTCCTGGCGATGCTATTCGGCTTGCCGCTGGTCAACTATATCCTTCCCAGCCTGGCCAACCTCCCGGTATTCGGGTTCACCGCAACCTGGCTGTTCCTGGGCGTTCTCTTCTATCCGATCACCTGGGTGCTCTCCTGGTACTTCATACGCGAGTCCGATCGAATCGAGTCGGAATGCTCCGATTGGCGGGCTGTGCTGGGGATCGAGGCCGGCGAGCCGCTCGAGCCGGAAGGTATCGGAGAAATCAAGCCGGCATTCATTGAAACGGATGAAATCCCACCGCCGCGCCCCGCCGAGACCGCTGCGAATACAGTATCGCAAGAATCCGAATCAACAATCCCTGCCGAACTCGAGGCGGCGCCCGAATCCGCCTTGCCTCCGCGGGACGCCTCCATATCAAATAAGATGGAATCCCAGCCCATTGACACTGACGTGCACGGCGATTCTGGCGCTCCGGATGCCAAGATCCAAAATCCAAAATCCATCCATACGGATGCCCGTCTGGGCAAAATCCAAAACCTCGACGAGGAGGCGCAACCATGATCCCCTTCCTCTTCGTTATTGCGATTGTAGCCGGCACGATCTACCTTGGTATTTGGGCGACACGGATGTCCAAGACCGTGTCCGACTTTTTCGTGGCCGGGCGGTCCGTAAACGTCTTCTGGAATGCCTCCGCAATCAGCGGCGAGTATCTTTCGGCTGCATCTTTCATGGGAATAGCCGGTCTGCTGATGAAGAACGGCTACGACGTCCTCTGGTACCCGGTCTGCTATGCCGCAGGTTATTTGTTTCTCCTCTTGTTTATCGCAGGGCCGTTGCGGCGGTTCGGGGCATACACCATTCCGGATTTTGCGGAAGGCCGCTTCGACAGTCCCCTATTCCGTAAGATCGCCGTTACATTCGTGCTCTGCATCGGATTCTTCTATACCATGCCCCAGATGAAGGCTGCCGGAATTACCATGCAGCAGATTCTGAATTGGCCGTATGCAATCGGGATTATCGTCGTCGGCACCGTCATCACCTTTAACGTCGCCCTGGGCGGAATGAAGGGAATCACGTTCGTTCAGGCATTTCAGTACTGGGCAAAGATGTTTGCGATTTCGGTGCCGGCCTTTGTCTTGATGGCGGTATACGGCGGCTACCGGAGTCAGTTGTCTTCAAACGCTGAGAAACCGTCGGCCTATCCGAAGTTCTCGCAGGATGCGGAGATAAAATATCCTGGCGTGAAGAAAGCGCCGGCAAACGTCATCGCTTTCGGCCCCGCGGAGACGCGCTTCAACCTGCCCGACGGCGCCAAGCTGAAGTCGATAGCCACCCGTCGCAAGGCCACGCCGGGAGAAGACCCGATCGCGCCTGAACAGCTCTTTACTCCGGGGCCCAAGACCGACTCCAGACTGGATGCCGGCCGGTGGGTGCCAGGCCAGAACGTCGCGGCGCACAATGTGACCGTCACGAAAAACCGGCGAGCCATCGTGCCGCTGTTCCGCAGATTGCGCAGCCCTGCCAAGATCGAGCTGCAGGATCCCGCAGTCTTCAAATTCCCTAAGGGCGCCGTCATCCCGAACGCCCCCAGCAACGAACAGTGGCTGTTACCGTTTGGCGCGCTTTCGAGCAAA
>JBGPOG010000471.1:0-3970 GCA_041487935.1 Chthonomonadia bacterium
CCATGGAGTTCGTGGATCGTTACGTCGAGTTGGAGCCGATTCCTCTTAGGGCCAAAGCCGGCGATCGTATCTCGATTAGAGGGCGGCCGCAGCCCGGAATCAAGTTTCAAGCGATCTCGATCGGGCGGACCGAATGCCCGAAACCGTTGTCGCGTGATGATCTGCTCAAGACGAAGTCGTATCATTCTCCTGAGCCGTTCATGACTTTGTCCGCCGGTTCCGACTCTTTCACACGAACTGGAAAGGTACTGGCTGACGGGCGGTTCGAAACAGAGATCCCGATTTCCAGCGATGGCTTGACCGGAGTCTATTACGTCATGATTTGGGTGCGCGATATCGATGGCAAGATTTTTCTCGCTTCACAGCGCACGATCGTAGTCCCCTAGCGACGGAAAGAAAGTGTCTCAATTTACCGAATTATGATAAAAGGACTCCAGCAAGAACCACCACCGGATTTCGGGTCACATCCCACGAACCCGCTTCATGGACCGGGTCGCAGCACTTGAAAGCTTCCCGACTGGAAAACCGAGCAGTATGTCTGAAATCAATGAAATCCTCGTTCAAAGCAACGGCGCCGGACCATTGCGGCAGCCGATGATCGTTTGCAAGGGACTTACGAAGACGTTCGGATCGCTTAGGGCTGTCGATGACCTCAACTTGACGGTTCATTCCGGCGAGTTGTTCGGATTCCTCGGTCCAAATGGAGCCGGGAAGACGACTTCGATCAAAATGATGACCGGCCTTCTTCGACCGTCGAGTGGCACCGCGACGATTGGCGGATTCGATATTCAAGCGGAACCGCTTCGGGCGAAGGCTGTGTTGGGTTACATTCCCGACAATCCTTTTCTGTATGAAAAGCTAACGGGCCGCGAGTTCCTCAATTTTATGGCCGATCTTTATTCGGTCAGCAGCGATAACCGCAACCGCAAAATCGACGATCTCCTTCGCTTATTTGAGCTTGAAGAGAAGGGCAACGAGCTCATTCAAGGCTATTCGCGAGGTATGCGGCAGAAGATCGCGCTGGCAGGCGCGCTCATTCATCAGCCCAAAGTGATTTTCCTGGATGAGCCGACGGTCGGTCTCGATCCGAAGAGCGCACGGCTCATGAAGGACATCCTTCGGAAGCTCTGCAATGAAGGGACCGCGGTTTTCGTCTCGACGCACATCCTGGAGATCGCCGAGCGCATGTGCGACCGTTTTGCGATCGTGAACCGCGGGCGGGTCATCGCGATAGGCACGATGGCAGAGCTCCGGGCGCAAGCCGAATCGGATACGCTAAGCCTGGAGGACATCTTTCTCGATCTCACTAGCGGCGATGAATACAAAGACCTCATTCAGTATCTTGGGTGAAGCGGGCAACGGGACTATCGAGCGAGCCGTACTTATAGGGAACGATTGTTCGGCAACGCGGAAGTTCCGGATTGGACCAATCGCTGTCGCGCTTCAAATCGGCCGACCGGCTAATGATAGGGTCAAAGAGAGATGATCGATAAAGAGCTCTCGGGCGTAATTGCGATCGCATTGCTGATCGTCGCATTTTTGGTGATTCTGATCGATGTGGCGATCTTCATTGCCTGGGCGTTCCGCAAGGAAGCCGTCGATTCCGGCCAGGCCGAGCCGCTATTTGCCCGTACGTGGAGTCTCGTGGACGTGTGGTTCATCGGGCAGGCAGCCATCGCGATCACGCTGATCGTTACGTTTACCGTTATGATCGGCGCATTGTTAATAACCGGCACGATCCCGTTCGCCTCCTCAAAATCATCGAGTGGCGCGACGCTTGTTGTATTGGGGGTCGGCTTGGTGGTTCAGAACTTGATGCTCGGCGGTTTGCCGCTGCTCAACATCAGCAAGCGATATGGCGTAAAGCTTCGAGATATTGGAATCCGGCTATTGCCCACGCGGCGCGATTTGATCATCGGAATTGCGGCTGGAACGGTTCTGCTTGTAGGTTCCATGCTGTTCGAATACGGACTGGCCGGCCTTTTGAATCTTGCTATCGGTCCGGCTCAAACTGCTAAGTTGACCAAGCTGACGGAGAACCTTACGGTCGATTCCATGCTGAAGGGCGGAATGTCGCCTGCAATGTTTGCGGTGATGTTCCTCGGCGCTGGATTTCTCGCGCCGATCGGCGAGGAGATATTCTTTCGCGGGTTCCTGTATAATTCGGCCAAACGACGGTTTGGAGTGGCCTGGGGAGTTGCGATCAGCGCCGCAGTATTCGCTCTCGTTCATATGGGGCCGATCGCGGTGTTCGTGATCCTGTTTATGGGCACCGGGCTGGCTGTAATGTACGAGTGGAGCGGATCGTTGTGGATTACAATCACGATGCACGCTTTCATAAACAGCACCCAAATCGCGGCGGCATATTTGTGGCCTCAATTGACCAAATGATTGAGCCTGTCACTGGAAGTCATGAATTCATTGGAGTTTTCGATTACCCGAGGACGTTCATATGCCACGTGAACCACGAGTTACTATCATCTCGTTGCTGCGTCGATTCGTATTACTAACGATCGTCATTTCTTTAAGCGGCTGCGCGGCGTGGGAATCCATTCGAGGGAGGGTGACTCCTCCATCCGTTCTTGCCGCCGAAGAATCGCTTCGTCGCGGTGACAGGGCACGGGCGGTCAGCCAAATCGACGCGATCGCTGCATCGAACCCAAAAGACCACCTCGTCTATCTCGACATTGTTGCCGCGTGCAGCAAGTACCAGCAATACGATCTAACGGCGAAATACGCGCTGATAGGCGCCGACAAAATACCAACCGACCAGTCGCGCATTCGCGTTAGGCTCTTGTCTGTGGCGGGGAATGCTTATGATAGGCTGGGTGAACCGAGCAAAATGATCGCTATAAGCAAGCAAGCATTACAGGTCGCGCCAAACGAACCGGAAGCCCTTAACGGTCTCGGGTACGCGTATGCTCAGGCCGGAAGCAATCTGAACGAAGCCGTCGACCTGATTACGCGGGCAATTAGAATTGCGAAGGAAAACGACGCACAGCCGGCCGAGATCGGCGCTTATGTCGACAGCCTGGGATGGACATATTATAAGCTGAAACGGACGAAAGATGCGATCGAATATCTTTCCAACGCCGCGGAGCTCACACCAGACAGCGTGGACATACAGTATCACCTGGCAGTCGCTTATCGCGCAAACGGGAGTGAATCGGAGGCGCGAGTGTGTCTACTGCGCGCAAAGGCGCTCGAACCTGACAATCCAGTCATCAAGAACGAATTAAAGAGCGTCGACGAGGCGCTCGCGCAGAAGAATGGCAAGCAGCCGGCGGGTCCGGCAGCTCCCGCCGACTCCTCATTCTAGGACTCCCCTTCCAGTCCCTGGAACTTTGATGTAAGAAGTCTGATAATCCCTTCGCTTCAGAATCGTGCCGGTGGGTATCAAGGAAATCTCACCCCCTGGCATTCGGGGCAAAAGAACGTCACCCGCCCCTCAAGCCCCTGGCGGCGCATCCTGATTTCCGCACCGCAAACCTGGCATGGCTTGCCGTCCCGGCCGTACACCCACAGCCGATCGCGTTCGTTCAGGTTGGACGCTGTGCGCCGGTCTCCTCGCATCCGGTTTGCGATCAACAACCGATGGCTTCGCTCAACCAGCTTGGCGACGTCGGAATCGGTCAGGGATCTCACCGGTGCAAATGGATCGATTCGCTGGATAAAGAGGACTTCAGATTTGTACACGTTGCCCACGCCGGCCATGAGCCGTTGATTCATGATCGCCACACCGATTTGCGATTCTGGTCTTGCGAGAATGCGCGATTTGGCGCCTTCGGGATCAAACGAATCTGTCGTGGCGTCCGGGCCCAGCTCGATTAGACCGGGGTGGCGAGCGGCATCCCTTGCCGCTAACAGCTCCACGACCGGCGCGCTGAAACAGACCGCCACGAATATTGAGGATATGGTCGCCCAGGGAGCCACAAAATGAACCACTCTACGACTATCAATTTTAAGGAGG
>JBGPOG010000472.1:0-3967 GCA_041487935.1 Chthonomonadia bacterium
ACGGCTGGATCGATCCGCCGGTCTCAGTCGAGGCGCGCTTCGAAGGGGGAATGGCTGGTATTATTCGACGCCTCAAGGACGGGACCTGGACGTGCAAACCTGCCCTGACGGACGACGGAAGGGTGAGGCTGCTAATCGGGATCTTCTGGTCGCTCGGAAAGCCGGTCGAAATCAGGATAGAACCGCCGCTCCCAAGCGATCTGTATATCAGTTCCGATAGAGAGTCGTGGGAACCCGTACGCGAATCGCAAGCCGCAAGTCTGCCGTCAATCTCGATGACTCCCGGTGCGGATCGGGTCTATCTGGCGTCGGAGCGGTTTGCGGGACCAGATCAATCCGTTCGTCAATCGTAACTCAAGCGTATCCCTTCAAAATCTCGCCGCGACCTGCACCGCGAAAGCACTGAAGCTGTATCGCGTACCTGCGCCGCCCAGTACCGACCCGTGTCCGAAGAACGAAGCGATTTGATACAGCAGCTTCAATTGTGCGTTGGACGTCAGGCGGTAAGAGGTCGCAAAGTCGATATAGTTCTCCGCTGCGTGGACGTTGCCGGGGCCGAGGAGCGGGATTCCACTGTGTGCGCCACGGAGGTGGTACCGGACGCCCTCCCAGTCGATCCCCAATCCAACGGCGTCCCTGGCCTTCCAGTGCACTCCGGCCAGGACGCGGTTGATGTCGTCGCCGGCGCCAAACCCGCCCACGCCGGAGCGGTCGTGGATTGGATTGAAGAAATCCAATCCGACGGCGGGATTCAACTCCTGTGGCACGTTGAGCGCCGAACGAAACTCCACGCCGCGGAAATTGACCGGGTTGATCCAATTGCCGAAACGCGCCCAATACGCGGGATTGTAGAACAGCTCGTCCACGTACTTGGCGGCGGACAGATCTTTATCAAGCTGATCCAACCGGCGATTGACCCCGGCAAGCTGCGCGCCCAGGCCGGCGAGCTCGGAATTGAACTCAGTGATAAGCTTGCGAATATTCGAGACTTCCTCCGGGGGCGGCGCGAATTGACGGCCAAACCCAGCCGGCGGTCCGCAATCAAAGCACTGTAATGACTATGCGAGGTCAGCATCCCGCTCGCGCGGAGTGCGGCGTCATATGTACTTTCAGGCTTCGCGCCTCACTTTGGTTTTACGGTTGACAGATCATGTTTGGCCTCCTTCGCCGGCACACCCGCAGGTTGGCGGTTTACCGATTACTTGAAGACAATATACCCAGCCACACTCTAAGCCGTTTCAGCCTTCAGCTCTCAGCATCCAGCCTTCAGCCTTCAGTTAATTCCTGAATTCGTCGAGGGCATTTCGGGAGCGGAGCTAGAATCGGTTAGGGCGGGCGCCCACCAGGAGTAGACGAAGCAGGAGACCGGAGGGGCGTTTGCGTTCTGTGGAGACATGGCTCCCGACCGTTCGGCGTCGCCGCCGAATGCGGGTTCCGGCAGGCCGGAACCCAGGTTGGCGCGCATGTTAACGCTCGCGTGGAGCAGCGTCTGATCGGCAGAGAAAATGGATTGTAAGGCTTTTAGCGCAATCTGTGGCAGTTCCTGGCGCAGCGAGTCCGTTGCCGGATCGCGGCCGAAATAGGTCATGACCAGATTGACTTGCTGGGTGTGCGTATCGATCGTCACGGCGTCCACGCTTGCGTCCGATTCGACACCCAGTTGGCGATTGACGAGGTTACGCAGTGTCGTCTCCTGGCCCGTATATCCCGTTAATTTCTGGGATTGCAGCCGTTCCGCGGAAGGCCGGACTTGAGTTGCAGGCTCAGTCCTTCCGGCATTGCTGCGCGAAGCTAGAATTGGACCTTTCGAAACGACCGTAGGAACAGGAGAGCCGTAGATCGCAGCATTGGATGCCAGGCCGGACGTTGCTCCGCTTCCTGGCAGACGCGCTTTGCCGGCTCCCTCCAAATTGCGCCGCGACGCCAGCACGAGGGCGACAACCAACAATCCAAACACAACCGCTACCACGGTAAGGCTTCTCAGCGCCAGGTGCGGAGAGATGATGCCCATCAGTTTCTGTGTCCCGAGAACAGGTCCGCCGGCCGACGGGACGACCGCGCGATGCGCGTCTCGTTTTTCCCGCTCCCGCTCGACGTGCGCAAGTTTCGCCCGATCCGCGGGACTGTCTGGATTGAGATCGAGCGCCATCTGATACCATTGGCCCGCTTCTTCGAGCTTTCCCTGGTCGCGGTAGATATCCCCGAGAAGCGAATGGGAGTGGACGTTATTGGCGTCGAGATGAATCACGTCGATGCAGCGGCTCTCTGCGTCGACCCATTGCGCCCGCATCCGCAAGAGGTTGGCTTCGGCGAGCATGGCCTCGATCTGGCGGCGCTGGGGCGCAAACGGACCGGTGCCGGGCCCGGCGACGGGCGCTCCGCACCGGGAGCAAAACTTGCTTCGCTCTTCAAGTTCGCCTTTACAAGTTGTACACGTCATAATCGTCGTTCTTCTACAAACCCGTGTGCCCGAATCCGCCTGGACCTCTCCGCGTGTCGTCCAGCGATTCCGCCTCGACGATTTCAGCGCGCGCCACCGGCGCGATCACCAATTGCGCAATTCGCTCGCCTCGCTTGATGGCCTGCGGCTCGGCGCTCCAGTTGATAACGATCAGTTGAATCTCTCCGCGGTAATCGCTATCGATCGTACCCGGAGCGTTAACAAGTCCAAGTCCCCGCTTAATCGCAATGCCGCTCCTTGCGCGGACCTGTCCTTCAAATCCCTCCGGAATCGCCACGCGCACTCCCGTTCGAACGAGCGCCCTCTCGCCGGGCTGCAAGACCATCACATCGTCAACGGCCGCGTAAAGATCCACGCCGGAGGCGCCATCGCTGGCGTATCCCGGCAACGGCAAGTCCAGGCAATCACCCGCCCGAACGATAAAAACGGCAACCCTTTGCACTCTTGTTAAACCTCATCCGAATGAGCGAGGTTCTGGCGCGACTCGTCCGCTTCCGGGCTGCCGGGAGCTACCTCGATTGCTTTCTCCCAATACTGCCGCGCCCTTTCCGCCTGCTCGCGCTCGGAATAGAAATATCCAAGGTTCAGATACGCCGTGGGATCGTTCGGCGAGATGCCGACCGCGGCATTATAATGTTCGAGCGCCAGGTTGTCCTTGCCTAATTCTGCCAGCGCGACTCCAATGTTGCAATGATAGAGAGCGTTCTCCGGATCCACTTCGAGAGCGGCCTCAAAGTGCTTGATTGCGCCTTCGATGTCTTCTCGATTGTACAGACTCATGCCCGTCGAGTTATGTTCCTCGGCCGACTCCGGCCGGCTATCGGCAGACACGGGCAACGAGGATGCATCCTCGGATGAGGATATGCCGACGGCGGGCGAGTCCAGAGTCAAACCGCAAGTTGCGCATCGCGACCAACCGCTCAGAATCCGTCCGTTGCACCGCCCGCACCTTGCGCCCTGGGATTCCCCGCATCGAGGACAGTACGAGTAGCTCGTAAGAACGGCATGGCCGCATTTCGAGCAATTCGGGCTGCGCGCGAGGTCCTTTGAAACGCCGCAGTACGGACAGTAAAGCCCTCCTTCAGGCACAACGCGGCTGCAGAAGCCGCACGCAGAGCCTTGAGGAGTGCCGCACCTCGGACAGAAGACCCAATCTTTATCTGTTAGGGGAAGCGAGCACATCAGGCACGATACGGCAGCAAGCGCCGGGCCGGAAGTCGTCGAAGCGTCCGGAACGGGGATAGAGCAGGCATGGTGCGCGATCATTCGGATCCGCGCGGCAGCCGTATCGAATCGAGACAGATCGTAGGAAGGGAAGAATAGCGTGACCTGTTTTTCGTCCAGAGTAGGGACGATCAGCTCCAACACCAGATGACCGCCGCCGACCGCGCCGTCGACGCGAACGTCTCGAATTTGTTCGTACGGATAGTCGAAACAATCGACTTCGGCCTGTCCGGCGATCGGCATCTGTTCGCGGAGGATAGCCACGCGATGATCGGTCACGAC
>JBGPOG010000473.1:0-3963 GCA_041487935.1 Chthonomonadia bacterium
CGCCAGAGAGAACATCCGCTCGACATCTTCCGCGACGGCAACGCTTCCTTGAAGAGCGGTTGCTCGCCGGCCGGTGGCTTCCCGCACTTCCGCGGCAACCGCGTCCGCATTTTCGGGAACGAAATCCGTGATAATGATGTCCGCTCCCTCACCGGCAAGGGCCAGCGAAATCGCCCGCCCAATCCCCCGCCCCCCACGACCGGCGCCTGTGACGAACGCGACTTTGCCTTCAAGCTTCATTCACCGTCTCCATTTGTTCGAGCCACATATCCCGCCGATTAGTTGCACTATGAGCATCATGGGACTCCGTCATTCCGCGGCACGATCCCCAATCCATTTGTTGATGCGTTCGTTGATTCCAAGGTCGTAACTGTCGGCAACGATCCGGGGCAACAGGAATCGCTCTAATTCCACCGTATCCTCTTCACTTGGCAGTCCCTCTTTTCGTTCCGCAGATTTCACTTGCTCACGGAAGACATCCTTACCCACTTGGTCCACGGGAAGATTTGTTTGCTTCTTAAATAACTCGAATAACGCACAGGCTTTGCTATATAAACTGACGTATCGATCCGCGAGGATTGTATTCAGAGCTTTGTCCAGCTTGTTGAACAGATCCACTTCCGATGCAAGGTCGTAGTGGATTATGTCGTAATGGCGGATGTCGGCTGGAACCTCCTCGACCGCGTTGCGGGTCAATAGGATGATCTTCCTATCCTTCGCTCGCGCGACTCCCAATTCGTAGAAGACGTTTGGATTCTTGCTCGTGCATTCTACGATCACCAATCGCGCATCGCTAATGTAATCATCGATCTTGTCGGGAAACGGTATCGTGAGAATCTGCTCGTCAGCTCGTTCGCATCGAATGTTATGATTCTCTTCAACATGCCGCTTGAGATACAGGTAAAAGTAGTGAAGCTGCGGATCGAATGGCATTATAACGAAACAAAGGTCCTCAGGTTCAGGCAACGGCGTGACCCCTCTCGATTCCGCTCACGATCCGTGTGACCCACTCTTCAATTTTCTTTTCGAGGCCTTCCAAATCGTTTGGATCGTAGATCAGGTAGAGATATCCGCCAAGAGGTCCCTTCTGCTCTGTACGTTGGACCATAAGGAGCACGGGCTTACCGAGCGTGTGAGCGACTCCGACGGTGTACATAATCTCCGGGTAGCTGCTCGTGAGGTCGGCGATCACAAGATCGGCATCGTATGCAGCATTCACGCTTCTATCAATGTTACCTAGCGGACTACCAATTTGGTAGGGAACGCCGCCCAACTTATCAAGAGTCGCATAGACTGTTTTGCGTATGTCTTGAAAGCTTGAATCGAACGGCGCCAGGTACAGGTACCGTAGACTACGAGGACTTTCCATTTTATAGAACCCCTTGCATTGCTTTGCAAATTCACAGTAACGCAGTGAGCGAACCCACTGCTGCGCTAAGGGATGGCACGTCTCCTACACTGAATACGCGAATACTCTTATCGATCCTTTTCAGCAATCCCGCCAAAACCTCTCCCGATCCGAGCTCGATGAACATATCGACGCCATCCTTCAACAGCAACTGCATCGACTCTTCCCAGCGAACGCTTCCGCTCACCTGCATGGTGAGATACGGGCCGAAGTCGACGCCGTGTTTGCAGTATTCACCGGTGACGTTTATGACGACGGGTATCGTCGTATCCTGGAACCGCGCTTCGCGCAGGTTCGGGTAGAGCGCGTCGCCGGCCCCGGCCATTAGAGGCGAGTGAAACGCGCCGGAGACGGGGAGGGGAAGGATCCTTTTCGCGCCGGCTTCCTTCGCCAACTCGCCGGCCCGCTCGACTGCGGCGATCTCTCCGGAGATAACGATTTGTCCCGGGCCGTTATAGTTTGCCACCGCTACGATTCCCGCAGAACGGGCGCCCTCCACCGCCTGTTTCACACCCTCGGCTTCCATTCCGAGAATGGCTGCCATCGCGCCGGGTTTCCCACCCGCGGCGGATTGCATCAGCTCTGCGCGCCGTTGGACCAGCTTAAGACCGGCTTCAAAACTGCACGCACCGGCGGCAAAAAGCGCGGCGTACTCACCCACGCTGTGTCCCGCGACGGCGAATGGCTGAACTTCTACACGGCTGCGAAGCGCTGCCAGGGCGGCACAACTCGTAACATAGATCGCGGGCTGGGCATTGATCGTCTGCTTGAGATCTTCTTGCGGACCTTCGAAGCAGAGCTTTGCCAGGTCGCGGCCCAGCGTCTGGTTCGCGATGTCAAAGCATTCCCGAGATTCCTCAAACGACTCATAGAGGTCCCGGCCCATGCCGGCATTTTGCGATCCCTGGCCGGGAAAGAGGAACGCAGTTTCGCTCATGCCTCGTCCCGGTTCCAACGGATCACATTTGCGCCCCAGGTCAGCCCGGCGCCGAATCCCACCGTGACGAGCACGCTGCCGCGGTGAAGCCGTTTCTGCTCCAACGCCTCCACCAGGGCGATTCCGATGGAAGCCGCCGAGGTATTTCCGTATTTATCCACGTTCACGAATACTCGTTCCGATGTTAGGCCCATACGTTCGGCCGCTGCATTGATGATGCGTATGTTCGCCTGGTGCGGAATGAATAGATCGACCTCTCGCGGTGTGAGCTGCGCTCTGCAAAGCGCGTCCAAACATGCGTTTCCCATGATTCGGACCGCAAATTTATAAACCTCGGCTCCGCGCATCACGAGACAGTTCAACCGCTGGTTGATCCCTTCAGCCGTGAGCGGATTCCTTGTCCCGCCGCCAGGGAGATAGATCTGCTCGAGCCCATTGCCGTCCGTTCCGAGCGACGTCGCCATGATGCCCTCGTCCGGCGCACAAGGGCCGAGCACAGCCGCTGAAGCTCCGTCGCCGAAAAGGATGCACGTATTCCGATCCTGCCAGTTCAGGTGTTTCGTAAGCGTATCGGCGCCGATCACCAGTACCCGCCGCGCCTGGCCGGCCCGGATGAAGTTCGCGCCGGTCGCCAGACCAAACACGAAGCCCGAACATGCCGCGCCCACGTCGAACGCGGCGGCCCGATTTGCGCCGATGGCCTTCTGGATGATGCAAGCCGTCGCCGGCCATATGTAATCCCCGGACGACGTCGCGCAAATCATCAGGTCAAGATCTTCCGGCGCTACTCGAGCATCTTCTAGAGCGCGTTTCGCAGCGAGAGAGCCAAGCGTTCCAGAGGTTTCATCCGAACTTGTGATCCGGCGTTCTCGTATACCCGTCCGCGAGAATATCCATTCATCGTTGGTGTCGACCAGTTTTTCCAGGTCTGCATTTGTCAGCCGGCGCTCGGGTACGGCCATCCCTACGCCGAGGAATCCGGCATTCACCTGCGACTGCATTCATCCTTCTCCCGGCATTTCGTGTTGACTGTTTTCCGCCGCACAAATGGCTTTTTGGATTTCGGCTACCAGGTGGTTCTTCAGTGCCGTCTCAGTTACCTTGATCGCGTTTACGATTGCCCGCGCATCGGAACGCCCGTGCCCGATGATGCAAATTCCATTGACTCCCAACAGCGGCGCTCCGCCAAACTCACGATAATCGATACGATTTCTAAGCTCCCGTACTCCTTTACGCAGTGGGAGCAGGAATATTTTCATCCATTTGTGGCGCGTCAGCTCCTGGCGAACCATACTCAGCACCATCTCGGCCACTCCCTCGCCAACCTTCAGGACGATATTCCCGCTGAAGCCGTCGCAAACCACGACGTCGGCTTTTCCACGAAAAATATCCATGCCCTCGATGTTGCCGTAAAACGATTCAATGTGTGACCTGAGCAGCTTGTGCGCGTCTTTGGTAAGCTCGTTGCCCTTGCTCTCTTCCGCGCCGTTCGAGAGGAGCGCGACCTTAGGATTGACCTTGCCCAGCACGTGTCTCGAGTACACCTGTCCCATCAAGGCAAAATCCAGGAGTTGCCTCGGCGTGCAATCGACGTTGGCGCCCGCATCCAGCAGCACAA
>JBGPOG010000474.1:0-3956 GCA_041487935.1 Chthonomonadia bacterium
AGAGCAGGTTCTGACGGGATTCCTCTTGCAGATCTGGACGTCGAGCCTGGCCGCTATGGGCATCCTTCGCTCGTTGCGCCAATTCTCACGAACCAGGAGGTTTGGGCAGCCGGTGTCACGTACGAAAGCAGTAAATTCGCCCGGATGGCCGAATCCTCGGAAGGCGGAGATTTTTATGCCCGCGTGTACGTAGCGGACAGGCCGGAGTTGTTTTTTAAGGCAACGCCGAACCGGGTCGTGGGGCCGAACGACCAAGTGCGAATGAGAACGGACGCCACTTGGAGCGTGCCGGAACCTGAACTCGTGGCGTTCATCGCGCCAACCGGCAGAATACTCGGCTACACGATCGGCAACGACATGTCGTCGCGGGACATCGAGGGCGCCAATCCGCTCTACCTTCCGCAGGCCAAAGTCTATTCGCGTTCATGCGCTCTGGGGCAGTGGATCGTACCGGCGGAGGACCTGGACCCACAGAACCTGTCGATCAAACTGTCGATCTCCCGAGCGGACGCATCGGCATTCAGCGGGCAAACGTCTACGGGCAACTTGAAACGTAAAGTCACCGAGCTGGCTGAATGGCTGTTCCGCGAGAACGAATTCCCCAACGGCGTGTTCTTGCTCACAGGTACAGGAATTGTGCCGCCTGACGACTTCACGCTGCAGATCGGTGATGTGGTTGAGATAGAGATCGAGGGGATTGGCGTTTTGAAAAACCGCGTGGGCTAGTGTAGTGTCCACCTCATCCCACAGGAATCTGTTTTTGACCTTGCCGTTCACATTCGTGCATCAAACCAGCGAAGCTGATTTGGAACGCAGCGAGATAAATCTGCTTGAGTAAACCACCCAATATTCCGTTCTATCTCTTCGGCACGGGTCCGCGGAGAAAGTTTGTCTATAAGAGCGGCAAGCTAAAAGATGCGGTCACAGGCGAAATCGTCCGTGAGTGGGATGCGAGATCGGAGCTAATCGAGCCGGCAGAGTACCGCGTATTCTTTCAGACTACGTCCGGCCACACCATTCGCATTTCTGAAGACGAGACTGGAGTCTGGCTCGAAGAGGATGGTCACAGAACATCCCTTACGGCCGGTCACCTTAGGCTTCCCCGATTTGAAGGCCACGTTCACGCGAAGTTGCTTCGAACACTTCATCAGGAGATACTCTTCAACATCCTGGATGGAAAGCCGCTTCCAAATCTGTTCGTCTATTCAAAGCCGTGGTATCGCGACGCGGCGATGGTCATGATGGTCCTCGCGAAGACCGGCAACCTCGGCTTGGTCAAGGATTGGGTCTTGGGCCTGCGCGAGCCGTTCGACAAGAACAACGCCGGAAACCGCGAGCCGGATAACCTCGGGCAGGCGCTTTACATGATCTCGCTGGTATCGAACGCACGGCACCCGCTGGTCAAAACGATCCTCGAAACGGCGCCGGAATTCCGGAGGTCTCACTACGTCACCGGCCAAACGGATTTTGCAGAGCATCCCGTGCTCCAGACCAAGTGGCTGAAATACGGCTTGCGCAAGCTGAGACTGAAAGATGAATTTGAAATACCTTCCGTATCCGATTCGTACTCATCTCTGTTCTGGATGGATTTCCCAGGACAGCACGTCGTTCATTCGCGCTTCGATCAGGCAACGGTAGAGAATTACCCATACCTTGGATGGGCGGAGGCACATTTCTACGGCGACAAGCCGCCAATGGCCGTGGACGCCAACCAGTATCCGCTGACGTGGGAGTCCAACGCGAGCCAGGCGGATTATAAAAAGATGGCACTTATCTCTGACGAGCACGTCAAACAGAAGGTTTGCTCGCCTCACACCTGGCACGCCGCTGAGATGTTTCTCTACTACTGGGACCGAACGCCTTGAATCCGCAGATTTCGCAGATTAGCGCAGAGGATCGACGCGACCCACAGACTTACGCGATCATTGGCGCGGCAATCGAAGTCCATCGCCTTTTGGGACCCGGATTTTTAGAGATTATCTATCAGGAAGCACTCGCAATAGAACTGGGATTGCGGTCGATCCCATTTGTCCGCGAAACGCCTCTGCCGGCCACATACAAGGATCGCCGGCTCCAGTGCTCGTATCGTGCCGATTTCGTATGCTATTCTGAGATTCTTGTAGAGTCGAAAGCGCTCGATCGTCTGACAGGTATCGACGACGCACAAGTAATCAACTACCTTAAATCGACGGGCTTGAAACGAGCTCTACTTTTCAATTTCGGACAATCAAGTCTTGATTTCAACCGAATTGTATACAATCATCTGCGCTAATCTGCGCAATCTGCGGATTCAAGAAATGAAACCTTGCGTTCTCTGCCTCCTTCTTGCAATTATTTCTATCCCGTCGCAATCCCAAACCATTAGCTACCGCAAACAGGTCGCACCGATTTTCGCGTCCTCTTGCGCCGCCTGCCATGGATCAAACAATCCACAGAGCGGATTTGGCCTGCAGAACTTTGCATCCTTGATGAAGGGCGGACGCCGTGGCAAAGCCGTTATTGCGGGCAACCCGGCCGGCAGCCTGCTTTCCCAGTTCATCGATGGGACCAAGCAGCCGCGAATGCCCATTGGCGGCGCGTTGAAACCGGCCGAGATTGCGACCATCAAGAAGTGGATCGCCGAGGGCGCAAAAAGCGACGGAGACCTCAGCGGACCGCTCACCATCCCAAAGATCGCGGTCAAGATCCCGGTTTTGCCGCAGGCAGCATCTCTGGCGTGGAGCAAAGACGGCAAGTGGCTGGCGGTCGGGACCTATCGGGATGTGAAAGTGCTCGATGCTTCAACTGGTCTGGTGGCGCGAACTCTAACGGGTCACTCCGACGTGATTCGCGCATTGGCTTTCAGCCCGGATGGAAACATATTGGCCGCCGGAGCAGGCGTTCCGGGAGTTGGCGGCGAAGTCAAGCTGTGGAATCCGATTACGGGAGAATTGATCGAAACAATGACCGGTCATTCGGACTGCGTCTACGGCCTTGCCTGGCGCCCGGACGGGAAACAAATCGCGACAACAAGTTACGACAAGGCAGTGCGCCTTTGGGACGTCGCCAAAGGAACAACGATCGCGGAGCTCAAAGAACATGCCGAAGCCGTTTACGGTGCGGCATATAGCGCGTCGGGAAAGTACCTTGCAACGGCCGGCGCGGACAAATCGATCCGCATCTGGGACGCCAACTCGGGTAAGCGGTTATACACGCTTGCAGGACATACCGAGGCCATAACAGGGCTTGCCTTCCGCCCTGGCGCGGACCAATTGGCTTCGGCATCCGCTGACAGGACCTTGCGTATCTGGAATATCGGCCCTGACAGCGGCGGCCTTGCAAAGACCATCGGACCAGTGAGCGACGGGCTGACGGACGTACGGTTCACGGCAGACGGAAAATTGATCGGCGCGACGCTTACCGATGGAAGCGTTTCTGTCTGGAAGCCCGATGATGGCAGTCTGTCCAAGTCAATAAAAGCCGGCGACGATACGGCGCTGTCGCTGGCCTTCAAGCCGGACAACACGATGGTTGCGGTGGGCGCGTACGATGGTTCTGTGAAACTATTCACGCTTGCCGACGGCAAACCAGGTCGCATTCTCATTGCTGCGCCGAAGAAAACCTCCATTGGAGCCGCAAAGTGAATGTTCGCGCATTTTTGATTTTACTGGTTCTCCTGCAAGGCCGGAAGGCACGGGCTCAAGGGCCCCAGATCACGGCGGTGTGGCCGCCTGGCGGACCGGTCGGTTCCAAAGTCGAAGCGCGGATCGAGGGCGGCAATCTCGCGGCGGTATCCACCGTTTGGGTAGGCGGGAGCGGTGTTTCGGCGAAGATGGGCGCGCCCGCCAAAGAGGGCAATATCGTTCCGGTCACGCTTGAAATCGCGAAGGACGCCAGCCCCGGCGCTCGTGAGGTTCGAGTGATCTCTCCAAAAGGCGGATCGAACCCCGGATATGTTTGGGTGGGATCTTTGCCGG
>JBGPOG010000475.1:0-3932 GCA_041487935.1 Chthonomonadia bacterium
ATCGTAATCGGAGCGGAGGTATTGGTTTGCGCCAGGCACAACGGCGTGACTGCGAGGCTGCCAATGAGCCAGGCAACTGTGAAAATGTTTGGTCGTTTCATGGGTGAATATCGATTGTGAAATACCGTAAGGGCAAAGCATTCGCAAGATTGTGTTTGCATAATGCGCGACAGCTCGCCGCGAATGCTTTGCCCCTAACGAAACTACGCAATGCCATCCGTTAAGGGGAACCGCGACGTGAGCGCCCTGACTTCCCTCCGGACGGAATCCTGGACCGAAGCGTCGTCGAGATTCGACAGCGAGCGGTCCACAAGGCCGGCCACGATTTCCATTTCAGGTTCGCGAAAACCGCGTGTTGTCACCGCAGGCGTTCCAATTCGGATTCCGCTCGTTCGCCAGGGTTTCTCGGGGTCTCCGGGAATCATATTGCGGTTGACCGTGATGCCGACCTCGTCGAGAGCAACTTCCGCCTTCCGTCCCGTGACGCCCTTCGCGCGCAAATCGCACCAAATCAGGTGATTGTCCGTCCCGCCCGAGACGAGTGTCCATCCGCGCCGGACGAACGCTTCTGCGATCGCGGCGGCGTTCCTTCGAATCTGAGCCTGGTATTCGTGAAATCCCGGTTGTAGCGCTTCGTGGAACGAGACGGCTTTGGCGGCAATCACGTGCATCAGGGGACCGCCCTGCATTCCAGGAAAGACCGCCTTGTCGATGGCTTCGGCATATTCGCCAGTTGTCAGAATGAGTCCGCCCCGCGGACCCCGAAGAGTTTTATGGGTAGTCGTGGTGACGAATTGGGCATGAGGGATAGGCGACGGATGTTCTCCCGCCGCGACAAGCCCGGCGATATGCGCCATGTCGGCCATCAATAGGGCGCCTACAGAATCCGCAATCTGGCGAAATCGGGCAAAGTCGATAATCCGAGGATAGCAGCTTGCGCCCGCGACGATGAGCTTCGGCTTGTGTACATCCGCCAGCTTTTGCACGGTATCGTAGTTAATTCGGCCCGTCGAGTGATCTACGCCATAGTGGACCGGACGATAGAGCATTCCGGAGAAGTTGACAGGCGAACCGTGAGTGAGGTGTCCGCCTTCGGACAGGTTCATCGCAAGATAGGTGTCCCCAGGCCTCAACGCGACGCTATAAACCGCCTGGTTTGCCTGGGCGCCGCTGTGGGGCTGGACATTTGCGTGATCCGCGCCGAAGATTCTTTTCGCCCTCTCGCGAGCGAGGTTCTCGACCACGTCCATATTCTCGCAGCCGCCGTAGTACCGTTTGCCGGGGTAGCCCTCGGCATATTTGTTCGTCAACACCGTGCCCATAGCTTCCAGGACCGCTCTCGATACCACGTTCTCGGATGCAATCAACTCGATATTGTGGTTGAGTCGATCGATTTCATCGCCGATGGCACCGGCAATCTCGGGATCTACGTCTGCCAGCGGCGCCGTACGGGGAGCGGATAGCTCACGCTCGAGTATGCTCAATCGGTTCTCCTATGTTTGGATGCTGAGATTTCTAAATATGACGCGGGGCAGCGGAAAAATGCAATCGATAACTTTGGCGTCCAATGTTGTGTTCACTCGAAGCCAGGGCGGAGCGCGCAGGGCCGCCCCTCCTGCTTCAATTCTTGGCGATTTACAGCGCCTTCTGATGACCGAAGTATTCTACTCCATTCCCGGGTCAGTTGCAACCGGAACCCAGTCGGCAAAGCGTCGTCGCGGTCATTTACAAAATCGAGGGCCGTGGAATGGGCGGCACTTCACGATGCAGGACGTAACAGAGAGTCATTCCTCTTCGTGGCGGCGGGATGAATGGGGCGGAGGAGGCGGCCGCCATTCGTTATTCGGCAAACAGAGTCTGCAGCCTCTGCTCGATCGTCGCGGCCCGCCGGCGTTGAAAGCCGCCGGATACGAACGATTCGAAGGCGGCTTCAGCGCGTTGCGCGATCTGTTCGGCAAGAAGGCGTTGTACCATCGCCTCCATATCCTCGCCGCCTGCACGAGCCAGGCTTGCGAGGGCTGCCGACTGCCAATCCTCCAATCTCACTTGAATGCTTTGCATCGAATTCATTCCAACCTACGACGTATCTCGGCCGTCCGAGATTTCGGAAGCCAGGCCGGTCGCGAGCCCTGGTGGCTGCCAAGCCTTAGCTGCCCGGATAATCGCCTCAAGCGCGGCAAGATATCCCTTGAATGCCCGGCGGCCTGCCTCGGTTGGCGTTGCCGACGTGTGCGGACGGCGGCCACGAAATTCCTTCCGCACGTGTACGTATCCTCGCTCTTCGAGAAGGGCAAGATGCGTGGAGAGGTTGCCGTCGGAGAGCCCCAGCGTCTCCTTGAGAAGCTTGAAATCCGCCTCGCCGAGCGCCATCAACGTGGACATAATGCCCAGCCGCGCTTTCTGGTGGATGGTTTCGTCCAGCGCCTCGAAGGGACGATTGTCGACTTGGGCGCTACCAGCCGTCTCGACGCGAGACTGCGATACCGTAGACAATGTGTAATCCCCCGAACGTCAATCCGGTCATAGCAAGGCCGATCGATCCGGCCGACCCGGCAAAGAGAATTTGCATTCCGAGCGTAAGTGCGCCGCCGATCAGAAAAGCCCATCCGAGCCGCGAGACTTCGCGCTGAGAGAATAGTCCGACCGAGCACACGGCAGAGCCATAGCAGAGCATCCAGAATGGAGGGGCGTAGACAAGCATATTGCCTGCGTTCCAACGCGACAGAAACAACGTCAGAAGCGCTCCGGTACCAAGGCCCGGCACTGACGCAAGGAACATCTGCTGGCCCAATCGCGAGCGGATCGTCTTGCCGACATAGACCGCTTTGCGCTTGGTGAGGATAAAATCGGTGCCGATCGCGAGAAGGACCACGACGGACCAGAGAGCGAGGAAGGCTCTGACAGGATGCGTAAATAATATCGTCGCCCTGGGGAATGCAAGCCATTGAATCAAACAACCTGAAATCGCATAGACTCCGGCAAGCACACCCGATAATCCGGAGAACGTGGAGTGCTTCGTCGACCGCTCCATGAGCTGCCGGATGATGAGCAGGCTCTCTTCAGCGTCATGGACCGGCAGGCCATAAGGCTCATATTCTCGCACAGGCATTCGGCTCTCCCCGATAAGTGCTTTGCAATACAAAGTAGTTTGTTGATTATATCGTGGTTCGAGGCGCTATGTCAAGCTAAAAGAAATCAAGTAAGAGGTCGGAATTGGTGTCATCGTGGAGAGCGAAAAGTTGCAGGGGCGAATAATTCGAGCGAACAGCCGTACCGAGAAACCGAATTTCCGCGCGAATTATTCGCGCCTGCAAACGAACCCTGAACTGTTACGAGTTCATGTAAATTCCAGCAGCGAAGCGATCGATTGCATCGAGCGCTCTCAGACCCTTTACTCGCGCTTTCTCACGCTTGTCGCGGATGACTTGCGGAAGCTCCGGCATGATTCCGAAGTTGGCGTTCATCGGGGCGAAGCGCTTGGGGTCTGTCTCCACAAGATAGTGACAGAGCGAGCCAAGCGCAGTTTCGCGAGGTGGCGAAATTGCCGGGAGTCCCGTGGCCCGCCGATGCGCGTTTAGACCTGCGACAATGCCGATAGCGGCTGATTCGAGGTATCCTTCCACGCCTGTGATTTGGCCCGCCAAATAAACGCCCGGATGGGCGCGGACCTGCATATTGAGGTCGAGAACTTTTGGGGCGCAGACGTAGGTATTGCGGTGCATGACGCCAAATCGCACGAATTCGGCATTTTCGAGGCCGGGTATCATCCGGAATATTCGCTTCTGCTCGCCCCACTTAAGGCGGCTCTGGAACCCGACCATTCCCCATAACGTGCCCTCTTTGTTATCTTGCCGAAGCTGAACGACGGCATAAGGCCACCGTCCCGTGCTCGGATCGGTCAAACCGATCGGTTTCATCGGTCCGAACGCGAG
>JBGPOG010000476.1:0-3923 GCA_041487935.1 Chthonomonadia bacterium
GGATGACGGAAATGCCGACGGTTCGGGATGACGGAAATGCTGCGTTTTGTCATTACCTGCAATGTGTTGCCGACGGCATCAATTGCTCCTAAGAAACTTCACCGTTTAGCGCACGAATGTCAACTTGCAAATTCAAAAACAGATCCCTACGGGATGACGGGGGCTGTGACAGTTTCTTACGCGCAACGCCGCGTTAGGCGCGGTAAAATGCTCGGGATGACGCTCTTGCCACTTTGTCGTCGTTGTAATGACATTACTGAGACACTACGCTAGCGACCCGCCGGCCGTGACGGCGGAGAATGTCATGCCATTCGGTTGGAAATCGAGGGTCTTGCTTTCGTTGAACGCAATGTCGTTTTCGGGATTGAACGGGATCGAATACTTTCCTGCAAGTAGGATTGAGCGGCGTTCGCGAATCTCACCGGTTTGACGCCGGATACCGGAGATGTCGCACGTCACCGGGTCCTCGGCGCTCAATCCAATCATAACTGCAATACCGGCGCCGTGGCCCTTGCCGGTCTTTGCCAGGGATCCATAAAGATCGACCCGGATATGAGTAACATTCGAGACACCTCCCTGCCCGGCGCAGTAAGCAAGGAACCGTTGAGCCGCTCTCCAAGGCCCCATCGTGTGAGAGCTCGAAGGCCCAACGCCGATCTTGAAAATGCCGAAGACGCTTACAGCTCGCATGGCCAAGTTTTGCGCGCGCGCAAAGGGAAGTCAATTGATACGGTTAGCGAGCATTTTGGAGTATGATTTTGATGTAATCATCTTCGGAGTGCAATCGGGCAACCGATCTTAACACGTCGCTAACGGGCTGCCAAAATGCCGGCAACGCGTTCCTGACAACTGCGTTTATACCCAGGAATCCAACCATGAAGCTAAAGCCTTTGGGCCGGACCGGCCTTAAAGTCAGCGAGGTTTGCCTTGGAACGATGACATTCGGCAACCAGGCAGACGAAACGACCTCTTTTGCCATAATGAGCGCCGCCGATCACGCGGGGATCAACTTTATCGATACAGCCGATGTCTATCCGCTTGGCGGCGGACTGGAGTTAGTCGGCACCACCGAAGAAATCGTCGGAGACTGGATTCAAGAACACCGTGCCCGCAGCCGGACAATCCTGGCCACAAAATGCCGCGGAAAGATGGGACCGTGGGCGAACGACGAGGGGCTGAGCCGCCGGCACATCATCGCGGCATGCGAGGCGAGCCTGAAGAGACTTAAGACAGACTACATCGATCTCTATCAGGCACATTCCCCCGATCCCGGCGCGCCGATCGAAGAGACCCTGGCCGCGATGGACGACCTGGTGCGCTCGGGGAAAGTTCGCTACGCCGGCTGCTCGAACTACCCCGCCTGGCAAATAACGGAAGCGCTTTGGGCAAGCGATAAGCGCAACTGGTGCCGCTTTGAGTCGGTGCAGCCCCGATACAACTTGATCTTCAGGATGATCGAGGACGAAATCCTGCCGCTGTGCCGCGCGCAGAACCTCGCGGTGATCTCCTACAATCCGCTGGCAGGCGGCATGCTGACGGGGCGATACAGAAAGGCCGACGTTCCTGAAGAACAAACTCGATTTAGCCTGCCTCATGCTGGCGAGCTGTATCGCAAGCGATATTGGAACGAGGAAGTCTTCGACGTGGTTGGAAAGCTCGACAGTTTCTTGAGCGACCGCGGCAAGAGTCTAACGCACGTTGCGCTGGCCTGGGTGCTCGATCAGCCGGAAATTACCAGCGCCATCATCGGCGCCAGCCGGACGGCCCAGCTAGATGACAGCCTCAGAGGCGTGGGTCTGCAGTTGGACGAAGAAGAATTGAAGGCGTGCGACGAAGCCTGGTTCGCCCTCCCGCGCGAGCGGGATCCGCACATAGCGCGGCGGTAGTTTACTGATTACTGACTCCGGCGAACTGGAACGCCGGCCGTCCCGTGAGATCCGCGCTTGTAACGGACGGACACCAGTATTTTTCGATGTGCTCGATTACGAGGTCTGTCCCGCGGAAGTGGTCGACGTGCGGCGGCATTTTGGGGTTATACATCGTGTCCGTCATGTCGCGCATCAGCGCCACGTTCTTCCCCATCTGGACCATCCGCCTGATCGCGAACGAGCGTCCCAGCACGCACATGTTCGTGTGAACGCCCATCACGATCACGTTATCGATTCCTCTTTTCTGGAGCAGGTTGTAAACCTCCTGGCCGTTATCCGAAATCGCATCTTCCGGGGCGATTTCGATGGCCGCATTCTGCCGGGTCCACGCTTTGTGCCAGGGCTTCTCGCCGCTGTCGCAGCCGCCGTCCGAGTCATCGATCGGAAGCTTTGGTTCCTTCTTTGGGTCGAGCCCGCGCCAGGACTTGAGGTCCGCTGGCGGTTTGGATTCAGGCGCGTCCTGCGCTCGCTTCCGCTGAGGCGTGTCTTTATAGAACTCCATTGTTTCGCTCGGAGCGTGGACGATGAGAATTCCCTTCGCTCGCGCCGCCTTGACGGCCTCGTTCATCACAGGCGCCAATTCGCCCACTCGCCTCGCGGAGGCGGAACACCAGTGGCCGTCCCACATATCGCAGATGATGATGGCGGTTTTGCGCGGGTCCCAGGCGGCCTTCTCGTTGACGATCTTGTATGCCCCGTCTCCAATTCGAGGTCCGGTTCGATACCGAAGATGCAGGTTTAGCGACAATTTAGTTGGCATCGCCGCGCTAACCGTGCAGGCGGCGATTATCCCGATGGCCACGCATTCCAATCGATTTTGCGTTCGCATTCACGGTCACCCCTCGTTCTACTTCTTCAAGTGCCTATCAAAAAACGCAATCATCGCCGCATCTGCCTTCGCGGCGTCTTCGCCGCGAAACCCGTGTCCTCCGCCCGAGACGGTAAACAGTTCAGCTTCCACGCCGGCGGCAATCAGACGATCCAGAATCCAGGCCGACTGCTCGTAGCTTACATATGGGTCTTTCGTGCCGTGGATCAATAACGTTGGCGCTGCGTCCGGGGTGACCCAATACAGCGGGCTTCCGATGATATGCTGCTGGCGTTTCGAGCTCAAATCCCCGCCGAAGAACAGTGGCAGCACCTCGGCAGCGTCGACGCTTTTGCCATACGACTTCGTAAAGTCGCTCGGACCGAAGTAGTTGACGACGCAGGCTACGCGGCTCGACTGATCCGGATTCCCGCCATCGCCTTCGAACTGTTTGACGCCTCCGGTTACGCCCAGAAACTGCACCAGATGTCCGCCCGCAGAGCCGCCGGTTACGCCGATTCGGTTCGGGTCCACATGGTATTTCGCAGCGTTCGCGCGCATCCAGCGGACCGCGGCCTTGCAGTCGAAGACTGCAGCGGGAAACTGGTACTTCGGGGCGAGCCGGTACTCGATCGTTGCCGCAACGAATCCGTGCTGGGCAAGCGTCTTGCACTGGCCGTCGTAACCGGCTCGAGTGCCGGCTCGGAATCCCCCACCGTGAATGCAGATAATCGCAGGGAACGGGCCGTCACCTTTCGGACGGGCCAGGTTGAGCATCAAATGCTGGTTATCCGGATTGCTGAACTCGATGTCCTTCTCGAATGTTACATCATCTTGCGCGCCCGCCTGGTTACCGTTCGAAGAAACGGCAACCAGAGCGATTGCCAAAGCCGAAAAAATGCGCATGAGTGTCCTCCTCTGGGAATCTGTCTTTGGAACGATCGAATGCAGGTTACCTTCCCTGCTGAGGCATTCTCATTCCGAGGCCTTGCTGCGCGCCCGGCGGGGAAAGCTTGTTGTCGATCTTTGCTTGTTGCATCAGCTTCTGTACGTAAGCTTGTGTATTGGTGGAATAGACCGCCTGCAGGGCCTGGTTGCGTTCTTGCGGCGTTGCGTCTTTGCCCAACCGGTTCACTTTGATGAGATGCCATCCATACTGTGTGCGGACCGGTTCGCTGACCTTGCCC